>NZ_JBELKF010000086.1:0-13909 GCF_042089775.1 Palleronia sp. | reverse complement strand
AGAGCTGGAACCAGTCGCGGCAGGTGATGCGGTTGCCGGTCCAGTTGTGGAAATACTCGTGCGCAACGATGGCCTCGATCCGCGCGTAGTCGGCGTCGGTCGCCGTCTCGGGGCTGGCCAGCACATAGCGCGCGTTGAAGATGTTGAGCGCCTTGTTCTCCATCGCGCCCATGTTGAAATCGTCCACCGCGACGATGCTGAATTGGTCGAGGTCATAGGCCCGGCCGTAGGTCTCTTCGTCCCATTTCATCGACCGCTTGAGGCTGTCCATCGCGTAGTCGCAGCGAGTCTCGTCGCCCTTGCGCACCCAGATCGACAAGCGGACGTCGCGCCCTTCCGAGGTCGTGAAGCTGTCCTCGTGGGCGACGAGGTCGCCGGCCACCAGCGCGAAAAGGTAGGCGGGCTTCTTCCACGGGTCGCGCCAGACGGCGAAGCCCTCGCCCGTCTCGACAGGGTCGCCGTTCGACAAGAGGACCGGCAGGTCGGACTCCACCCGCACCTCGAACGGGGCCATCACGTCGGGCCGGTCGGGGTAATAGGTGATCTTGCGGAAGCCCTGCGCCTCGCATTGGGTGCAGTACATCCCGCGGCTCATGTAGAGCCCTTCGAGGGCCGTGTTGTCCTCGGGCGCGATCTCGACCTCGCATTCCCACAGGAAGTCGTCGGGCGCCTCGATCTCAAGGCCCTCGGGCAGGACGATCGGCTGCACGTCGGTCCCGTCGATAGCCGCGCGGATCAGCCGCAGCCCCGCGCCATCGAGCCGCAAGGGTCCGCCGTCGCCGTCGGGATTGCGGCGGAACCGGACCGCCGAGACCACGCGCGTGGCCTTGGGATCAAGGCGGAACGTGAGCTTCACGTCATCTACCAGGTAGGCGGGCGGGCGGTAATCGGCGAGCCGGATGGCGCGGGGCGCGGCGTCTTTCATGGAAATCCTCGTACTGGCGTGGCGAACACTCTGTCGCCCGCTACGTTGAAAAACAACAGGCCCGCTTCGACGGGTCCGACTGACCAAGAGGAATGACATGTCTCCACCAGACACGAACACCGAAAAGCAGAAACGCCGCCACAAGGGCCCTCTCATGGGGCTCGCCGGCGTCATAACGTGGGCGCTTGTCCTCCTGGCCCTCCTGGCGATCTACGTCGTCTTCCGCGGCAACGAACCCGCCGACCAGGAGCCAATCGGCGTCGAGACCGACACGCAAGAGACGATCAACCCCCCGGTGCGCGAGGAAGAGGTCGAGTAACCTCCCTTGGCCGGACCTTTACCCGGAAGGTCCGGGCCACTTGCGGACGCCCCTTCGCATGGCGCAAGAAGTAGCGCGACGTCCGAATTGACGTCGGACTTTCCAGAGTGCGCTGCCGCGCCGAACGAATGAAGGGGGAGAGACATGGCCGAACGGATCGATCGCGCGGGCCTTCAAGTGGCCCGTGAACTGGCCGATTTCATCGAGGACAAGGCTCTGCCCGGCTTGGGCATCGACGCCGACCGGTTCTGGTCCGACCTCTCCACGCTGCTCCACGAATTTGCCTCCGACAATCGCGCCTTGTTGAAGACGCGCGAGCTTTTTCAGGCCAAGATCGACACGTGGCACCGGAACAATCCCGGCGCGATCACGGATCAGGCCAGCTACATGAGCTTCCTGCGCGAGATCGGCTATCTCGTCGAGGAAGGTCCGGATTTCCAGATCGAGACGCCCCGCACGGACCCCGAGATCTCGCAGGTTCCCGGCCCGCAGCTTGTCGTCCCGATCATGAACGCGCGCTACGCGCTGAATGCCGCGAATGCGCGGTGGGGGTCGCTGTACGACGCTCTCTACGGCACCGATGCCATGGGCGACCTGCCCCAGGGCACAGGCTATGACGCCGAGCGCGGCAACCGCGTGATCGCGGCCGCCAAGGGGTATCTCGACAAGTTCTTTCCGCTTGCCTCGGGCAGCCACGGACAGGTCGAAGACTACCGCATCGGTGACAACGGGCTTGAAGCGCTGGTCGGGGACGAGGTCGTGCCGCTGGGCCGTCCCGGCGCGCTGGCCGGCTTCCGCGGCGCAAAGGATGCGCTCACCCATATCCTGTTGCAGAACAACGGTCTGCACATCGAACTTCAGATCGACCGCGAACATCGCATCGGGTCGCAAGACAAGGCGGGCATCGCCGACATCCAGCTCGAAAGCGCCATGTCCGCGATCATGGATTGCGAGGACAGCGTCGCCGCTGTCGATGCGGAGGACAAGGCGCTGGCCTATGCCAACTGGCTGGGCCTGATGAAGGGTGAACTGACCGAAGAGGTCACCAAGGGCGGCGAGACCTTCACCCGCCGTCTCGCCGAAGATCGCACCTACGACACGCCCGACGGCGGTACGCTGCGGCTCAAGGGCCGGTCGCTGATGCTGGTGCGCAACGTGGGCCACCTGATGACTACGCCCGCGATCCTCGACCGTGACGGAAACGAAGTGTTCGAAGGGCTGCTCGACGCCGCCGTGACGGTCCTGTGCGCCATGCACGACCTGAACCGCGAGGGCGGCAACTCCGAGACCGGATCGGTCTACGTCGTCAAACCCAAGATGCACGGGCCGGACGAGGTCGCCTTTACCGTTCGGATCTTCTCCCGCGTCGAAAGCATGTTCGGCCTGCCGGTGAACACCGTGAAGATCGGCATCATGGACGAGGAACGCCGCACCTCGGCCAACCTCAAGGAGTGCATCCGCGCCGCCAGTTCGCGCGTCGCCTTCATCAACACCGGCTTCCTTGACCGCACCGGCGACGAGATCCACACCTCGATGGAAGCGGGCCCGATGGTCCGCAAGGGCGAGATGAAAAAGACCGCCTGGATCAACGCCTACGAGGATCGCAACGTCGACGTCGGCCTCGCCTGCGGCCTGCGCGGCAAGGCCCAGATCGGCAAGGGCATGTGGGCGATGCCGGACCGGATGGCGGACATGCTCGAGGCCAAGATCGGTCACCCGAAAGCCGGCGCGACCTGTGCCTGGGTGCCCTCGCCCACGGCCGCAACGCTGCACGCGCTGCACTACCACGAGGTCAACGTGGCCGAGGTGCAGGAGCAGATTGCCCAAGGCGGTCCGCGCACCACGCTCGAGGATCTGCTGACGGTCCCCGTCGCGCGCGAGAACTGGTCCGAGGACGAGATCACGTCCGAGATCGAGAACAATGCGCAGGGCATCCTGGGCTACGTGGTCCGCTGGGTGGATAGCGGCGTCGGCTGCTCGAAGGTGCCGGACATCCACGATGTCGGCCTGATGGAGGATCGCGCGACCTGCCGCATCTCCAGCCAGGCGCTGGCGAACTGGCTGCATCACGGCGTCGTCTCGGAAGATCGGGTGATGGACGTGATGAAGAAGATGGCGAAGGTCGTGGACGGGCAGAACGCCGGCGACCCGACCTATCAGCCCATGGCGCCCGCCTATGACGGCCCAGCCTTCAAGGCCGCCTGCGACCTCGTCTTCAAGGGTCGCGAGCAGCCCTCGGGCTACACCGAGCCGGTGCTCCACGCGCGCCGGCAGGAAAAGAAGGCGCAAGCCTGAAGCAAGGAGAATACCCATGACCCTCAAACTGGACCAGGCCCGCGCGGCCATCCGCGGCACGTTCGACGCGGGCGGCAAGGCCGGTATGAAGCCCCTTTCGGCCATCGTGCTGGACGCGGGCGGCAACGTGCTTGCGTTCGAGCGGCAGGACGGCTCGAGCCCCGGCAAGTTCGCCATCGCCCACGGCAAGGCCTATGGCGCCGTGATGCTCGGGATGCCCAGTTCGGCGATGATGGAGCGCGCCGAAAAACAGCCCTACTTCGTGGCAGCCCTGAATGGCGCCTATGGCGGCGCTGTCATTCCCGTCCCCGGCGGCATCCTCATCATGGAGGGCGAGACGGTGATCGGGGCGCTCGGCGTGACCGGCGACACGTCTGACAACGACGTCACCGCCGGGATGGCAGGGCTGGCTACGGCCGGGTTGGCCGGCGCGGCCTGAGGCGCGTTCACGCGCTGCCCCCGATCGCGCCACGGAGGCTCGGAAGTGCCGCACAACTGCGCCACCATGTCCCGTTCGCGCGGGGCATGTGCGCCCGCGGGGGTGAAGTGCGGCGCAAGATCGCCTAATCTTCGGGGTGCACGCGGTTTGACACGGAGAACTCCACGCATGACCCGCCCTCTGGTCGGCATCATAGGCAACCACCACCTCATCAACGACGCCTACGAGGTTCACGGCGGCGGCAAGATGAACTCCGAGGCAATCAGCCACGTCGCCGGCGCCATTCCCCTGATCGTCCCGGGCGACCCCGCGATCGTCGCCATCGAAGAACTGATGGAGACATGCGACGGCTTCCTCTTCACCGGCGGCCGCCCAAACGTGCACCCCGAGGAATACGGCCACGAAGAAACCGTGGCCCACGGCGCCTTCGACCGCCCCCGCGACCGCGTCGCTCTGCCCCTGATCCGCGCGCTGACCGAGCGCGGCCAGCCCTATCTCGGGATCTGTCGCGGTTATCAGGAGGTCGCCGTGGCCTTCGGATCGACGCTCCACCCGGAAATTCGAGAGCTGCCGGGGCGAATGAACCACCGGATGCCGCCGGACGGGACCATCGAAGAGAAGTTCGCCCTTCGTCACGAGGTCACGTTCACCGAAGGCGGCCCCTTTCACCGCCTGATGGGCGCCCGATCGGTGATGACGAACACGCTCCACGGCCAGGGCGTGATCGAGCCTGGTCCGCGCTTCGTCATCGACGGTCGCGCGCCCGACGGCACGCCCGAGGCGTCCTATATCCAGGGCGCCCGCGGCTTCACGATGTCGGTGCAGTGGCACCCCGAGTACAACGCGGGGCAGGACGAGGTGTCGCGCAAGCTCTTCGAGACGTTCGGCGATGCCTTGCGCGCCTGGCAGGACGAGCGTCTGCGCGTGCCGACCCGCGCGATCGCCTGAGGCGGAGCGGGTCAGATACCCGGCGGGACGACCAGCTCTCCTGCGCGGTCAAGCGCATACACCCGCCGCTCGGGCGACCCTGGAAGTCCGCACCCCACGACCAGCCACACCCGGCCCTCGCCCGGTCGAGCGGCACAGGCCCAAGCCTCTCCTTCCGGCACCTCGGAGAGGTAGATTTCGGCCGCGCGGGCAATTGCCGCGCTTTCGGTCGGCCGCGCGAGGCCCAGCCGATAGCCCAGCACCGCAGCCATCAGGCACAGCACCACCAGCGTCACTGAGAACACCGGGTTCTTCAGCGTTCCGCCTCCGGCTGTCGGTGGTCGGCCGATTTGGGCATGGGCTCCTCCGTTTCGTGCGACGCTGCCCTAGACTTAGGCAGCGCACAAGTCACGTCACGGCCTGAGAAGCGCAGCCTCATAGGCTTTGAGGCTCCGGCGGGCCGAGCGCATGCCCTGCCCGGCGCGCAGATCCGTCAGCTCGGGAAAGATCGCCAGGACCTCGGCCCGCTGCGCATCCTCGAGACCCTTCAGCGAATAGTCACCCGGCTGGAAGCTCTCGGTCCACGTCCCGTCGGCGAGAATGACCTCGTGCCGTTCGAACATGATGTGGATGTACTCGACCGACGACGCCTCGACCGTATCGATCCCGTCGAAGTGGCACAAATGCTTGGCCGCCACGAGGACCTCGCGCTCTTCGAAATAAAGAGCAGCCTCGTCCGTCGCCGACAGCATCCGGTGGTTGGGGCTGACCACCATGTCCCGCTCTGGCAGCCCCCCCCCAAGCGCCCCCTTGCGGATCAGCACCGGGTTCAACGCAGGCTGCCGTACCAGCGTCGCGCGGTCCAGTGCCTTACGGCCGACCCAAGCGATGACCTGCGTGCCGTTGTCGCGCGTGATGACCCGGCCGCCGACCTGCAGCCGCTCGATGGGCACCTCGCCCTGCGGTGTGGCGACCAAGGTTCCCGGCGTGAAGCAGGGCGCGAACTTCTCAATGTCCCAGAAATTGATGTTGGCCGACTGGCCGGTGCTGGAATTGTGGAGCTGGACCTGACCGTTGAACCCGTCGCTGCCGTTGCTCTCCGGATTCTTGACGAAGTTCGTGACTTCGAAGCCTTGCTTGAGCAGCGCGGAGAAATCGAGCACGTCTTCGTCGTTGCCGCCGGAACTCCCCTGCACGGAGGTGTTGTTCACGCCCGAACTGCCGAGGGTGTTGATGACGAACCGGTCGGACCCGTCGCCTCCTGTCAGTTCGTCATTGTCGCCGCCGCCGTAGATCGTGTCGTCGCCCTTCCCGCCCTGCGCCTTGTCAAAGCCGTCGCCGGTGGTCATCACGTCGTCGCCGTCACCGCCGCTGAGGGTATCATTGCCGGCTCCGCCGGACAGCGTGTCATCGCCCGCGCCGCCACTGATCTGGTCGCTGCCCGAGGTGCCGTCGAGGTCATTGTCGTCGCTGTCGCCGTTAATGGTCGCCATTCCAATCACCCTCCATACCCGGGCTCGTCCGGTAGGCCGCAGCCACGCAATGCCGTTGAATACTTAAAGTGAGTTTACTGTAAATTTCCGGAAACACATCTACTTCTTGCGGCACAAGAATTCGCGTATCTGGTAAGATCGTGATTTCTCCGGGATCGTGGCATTCACGCCATCCCGGCGCATCTATGGATGCGTTCCCCCCGCCCGAACAATAGAGCTAAATTCGCTCTACTAAGCGAAAATGCCGAACCGCACGTGGCGGTCCGGCCCGATGTTGGCACCCGAGTCGCGCCGTATCAGCGGAAGAGCAGTCCGGCCTCGTGCCGCTTCAGGCTGCGCCGGGCCGAGCGGTAGCCCTCGATGCCTCGATGATCGGCGAGTTCCGGGAAAAGCGTGAGGATCTCCTGACGCTGCGGCCCGTCGATACCTTGCAGCGTGTAGTCGCCCGGCTGAAAACTCTCGGACCAGGTGCCATCCGACAGCACGACCTCATGCCGGTCGAACATGAAGTGGATGTAGCAGACGCCAAGCGCCCCGACCTGTTCGATCCCTTCGGCGTGGCACAGGTGCTTGGCCGCGACAAGCACCTCACGCTCTTCGAAATACAGCGCCGTCTCGTCCGTGGCCGAAAGCATCCGATGGTTCGGACTGATCAGCATGTCGCGCTCGGGCAGTCCGTAACCCAGCGCGCCCTTGCGGACCAGCACCGGCCGCAATTCGGGCTGCCTTTCCAGCTCGCCATGCCGAAGGCGCTTCTCGCCGATCCAGCGGATCTCCTGGATGCCATTGTCGCGAGTGATGACCCGGTCGCCCTCGCGCAGCTTCTCGACCGGCACCTCGCCCCGCGGCGTCGCGATCAGCGTACCAGGGGTGAAGCAGGGAACGATGTTCTCGATGTTCTCGAAGGTGATCGTCCCGTTCTGCTTGCCGTCGGCGTCGTAGAACACCAGGCGCCCGTCGATGCCATCGTTGTCGCTGTCGCCATCGACGGTATCGCCGGTATCGTCGTCCGGACGCACGTCGATGATCTTGTAGGCCCCGCCCTCGGACACGGACCCGCGCAGGTCGAGCGTGTCGAAGTCGTCGCCGCCGGACCCGCCGAGCACGGTGTCATTCCCGGTCAGCAACTCGAACGTGTCGCGGTCATCCCCGCCCTTCAGCAGGTCATCGCCGGGCTCGTCGCCGCCATTGATCGTGTCGTTCCCCGCTCCGCCATCGACGGTGTCGTCCCCGCCAGCCGCGTTGATCGAGTCGTTGCCGCCGTCGCCATAGATCTCATCGGCGCTGAGGCCGCCGACGATGGTATCGTCCCCGTCGCCCCCGCGGATCGTGTCGTCACCGATATTGCCGCGCAGGAAATCGTTGCCAGCGCCGCCGTCAATGTCGTCGCCGTCCTGGTGCGCATTGATTTCGTCGTTGCCGTCGCCACCGCGAAGCGTGTCGGCCCCGGCCCCGCCCGAGATGAAGTCGTCGCCCTTGCCGCCCTCGACCGTATCCTGCCCCGAACCGGCCCAGATGCTGTCGTTGCCAGCGCCGCCGTCGATGCTGTCGTTTCCGGCGCCGCCTTTCAGGACATCATCGCCGCCCTCGCCGTAGATCGCATCATTGCCGTCGCCGCCGTGGATCGTGTCCTCACCCATCGCACCGATCTCGGGCGCGCCGATATAGGTGTCGACGAGGTCGGTATAAGCGACCTGTGGGTAGGTATCGACGCGCGCGACGAAGGTGTAGGTCTCGCCCGCCATGAGCGGCTTGTCCGAGAGGACCGCGACCGCGTCGTTCCCGTCGAACTCGCCCACGTAGATCGTGATCTGCTCGCCCGAGGAGGATTCGACGAGGTAGGAATATTCGGGCGTGAACCGATCTCCGGCATGTTCCGTATTGCCGTCGAGCGTCGTCCTCTCGGTCAGGACCTGGTTCGGGTCGCCGTCATTGAAATACCCATCGTCGTCGCTGATCCCCACGGCCTGGGGAGCTGCGCCCGCCGAGATGGTGAAGGTCGTGCCCGCCACGTCGCCGGTCGGCTCGCCGTTCGTATCATCCTCGAACGGATCGTCGGCGCATCTGTTCAGCGTGACGTTGATGTCGCTCAGATCCCAGGCCGCAACCGTATAGGTTGCGCCCGAGCGTGGGTCGCAGGACACCTTGCTCAGGCCGCTGGTGCTGTCGCCATAAAGGACGTCGTCACCCGTCCCGCCGTCGATGCTCTCATCACCTGCGCCGCCATAGACCGTGTCGTCGGCGGCGCCTGCATAGATGGTGTCGTTGCCGTCGAAGGCATCCACGATGTCCCGGTTCGACTTCGGGTCGCCCAGGATCGCGTCATTGTTGTCGATTCTGTCGCCGTCGTGATCGGCATAGCGCCCGTCGATCGTATCGGCGCTGCTCGTCCCCTCGACGATGCCGTCGAGCGGCTTCGAGATCACCTTCGAGCCGTCAGGCCGGGAATAGTAGTAGCACTTCGTGCCCCAGTCGTAGCTCCAAAAGGTCATGACAGCCTCCAGACGCGGCGCGAGGCAGAAACATCAGCCGCGCGCGAGATCCATTTTTAGCCGCCCAGCGAGGGCGACACGGTTACGAATGGCGGTCCGTGTCCGTCCGCCCATACTCTGTACCCTGGACCGTCCTGGTTCGCCGGGTCGGAAAACGCGTCAGACTGTCTGATCGAGGACAACTGCGCCGATTTCACGTCACATTTCTACGTCAGGCTGATTTCCGGAGTTAGCGAAAAATTATCTAAACCCCCAAGGACCGAGCCGCGTCGCGTCCGCCCGTAGCGGGACTACCATGTCGGATTGTTGCGTTTTGTGAAACAAAACTTCACGCCACGCCGTGGTTCAGGCGCCCGATCCAGCGCAATGCTCGGATTCGTGGCCCGAAAAGGCGGTGATTGTTTCCGATATGAGCGCCTGTAGCCCGACACCGCGGCCGGCTTCTGCCACAGAGCTTTCGAGGCCAAAGTCGAAACAATTCCGGCAACGGGGCCTGATTGTTACGCAAGACGCCGCAGTACCGATTCAGGCGGGCAAGACGTTCCAACACGCTTCACGAGCATCCAGATGAGTCAAGACACGCACCGCGATAACGCCGCAGATCTTCTGCACTTAAAGCGCCGGCAGCATCCGCACCGCCAGGTCTGGGAGATCCGCGAAATGATTCAGCATCTCGTCCGGCTCCAGTCGGACAACGTCCTCCCCTTCGGGCCCAAAGCCGACGAGTACAACTGGCACACCGGCCGCGCGGGCCGTCTTCACGTCTGTCTCGGTGTCGCCCACGAAAATCGACCGCGCCGGGTCGCCGCCCGCCCGGCGCACCGCCTCGCGATAGGTCGAAGGGTCGGGCTTGCGCACCGGCAGGGTGTCGGCCCCCACGATCGTGGGCAGGACGTGGAACGTCCCCATCTCTTCCATGAGACGGATCGCGAAACGCTCGGGCTTGTTTGTGCAGATTGCGACGGCGAACCCGCGGGTCTTGAGCGTCTCGACCGCCGCCCAGGCGCCGTCATAAGGGCGGGAGTGGACGGCGATCGCTTCGCCGTAGGCGTCGAGAAGCCGCGGGTAGTCCTCTTCGATCTCGGCATCCCCGCCAGTGCCGCAGCGTGCGAAACCCTCGGTCAGCATCGCCCGCCCACCGCGGAAGGCGACCGCCGCATCGGCTTCGGGGTCCAGCACGTCGCCCAGGCCCCGCGCCCGGAAACAGGCATTCGCGGCCGCGACCAGATCGGCCGAGGTGTCGATGAGCGTTCCGTCCAGATCGAACACGACCGTGCGCATGTGCCCTCTCGTCCTCTCTGTAACGCGTCGCAATCGGGGTTGATCACGCCGGTATTTTAACCTTTTCCGCCCACGCGTAGAACGGCGCCAAGCAGAAGGAAAGGCCTCACCATGCCCTCTCACCTGATCGTCCTGGCCGCGGGCCAGGGCTCTCGGATGATGTCGGACCTGCCGAAGGTCTTGCACCAGGTCGGCCACGCGCCGCTTTTCATGCACGCGCTCCAGGCGGGGGCCGCGCTCGACCCCGAGCGCCGCGTGCTGGTCGCCGGCCACGGCGCCGACGAGGTGCGCGCCGCAGCGGCCGAGCATGACGAAGACCTCGTGGTCGTCCTGCAGGAAGAGCAGCTTGGCACCGCCCATGCCGTCGCCCAGGCCCGCGAGGCGCTGCAGGGCGCAAACGGCGACGTCTTCATCCTCTATGGCGACACGCCCTTCATCCAGCCCGAGACACTGTCGATGATGGCCGCCGCCCGCAGCGGCGGCGCCGCGGTCGTGGTGCTGGGGTTCGAAGCCGCCGATCCCGGTCGCTACGGTCGGCTGGTCATCGAGGGCGGCGACCTGATGCGGATCGTCGAGCACAAGGAAACCACCGAGGCCGAACGCGCGATCACACTGTGCAACTCGGGCGTGGTCTGCGCCGATGCCGAGGTGCTGTTCGACCTGATCGACGGCGTCGGCAACGACAATTCCAGCGGCGAATACTACCTCACCGACATCGTCGGTATCGCGCGCGAGCGCGGCTTACGCTGCGCCGCCGTCACCTGTGACGAGTCCGAAACGATGGGCATCAACACTCGCGCCGAACTCGCGCGGGCCGAGGCGATCTTCCAGGCCCGCCGCCGCGCCGCGATGCTCGAGGACGGCGTGACCCTGACCGCCCCCGAGACCGTATTCTTCGCCCACGACACCCATGTCGGCCGCGACGCAGTGATCGAGCCGCATGTCGTCTTCGGCCCCGGCGTCACCATCGAATCCGGCGCCACCATCCGTGCCTTCAGCCACCTCGAAGGCTGCCATGTCGGCGCCCGCGCGGTGGTCGGCCCCTATGCCCGCCTGCGTCCGGGGGCCGAACTTGGCAACGACGCGAAGGTCGGCAACTTCGTCGAGATCAAGTCGGCCGAGATCGGCGAAGGGGCGAAGATCAACCACCTCACCTATATCGGCGACGCCGCGGTGGGCGAAGGCGCGAATATCGGTGCGGGCACCGTCACCTGCAACTATGACGGCGTGTTCAAGCACCGGACCGAGATCGGCGCGCGGGCTTTCATCGGCTCTTCCACCATGCTGGTCGCGCCCGTGCGCGTGGGCGTCGAGGCCATGACCGCCTCGGGCTCGGTCATCACGAACGACGTGCCCGACGGTGCCCTGGGGCTCGGCCGGTCACGGCAGGTGGTAAAGGAAGGGCTCGCCCGCAAGCTGATGGCCAAGCTGAAGGCCGCCAAGATGAAGAGGACCAACTGAATGTGCGGTATCGTCGGCATCCTGGGTGAACACGAAGTCTCGCCCATCATCCTCGAGGCGCTGCGCCGGCTCGAATATCGCGGCTATGACAGCGCCGGGATCGCGACCGTGGACGCCGGCACGCTCGACCGCCGCCGCGCCGTGGGCAAGCTGTTCAACCTCAGCGACGCGCTGGTTCACCACCCGCTTCCAGGCAAGTCCGGCATCGGCCACACCCGCTGGGCCACCCACGGCAAGCCGACCGAGGTCAACGCCCACCCGCACCGCGCGGGCCCCGTGGCCGTCGTCCACAACGGCATCATCGAGAACTTCGCGACCCTGCGCAAAGAGCTGATCAAAGCCAACTACGGCGCCGAATCCGACACCGACACCGAAGTCATCGCCCTGCTCTGCAAGTCCCACCTGGACGGCGGCGCAACCCCGGTCGAGGCCGTCCGGCGCACGCTGTCGCGGCTTGAAGGGGCGTTCGCGCTGGCCTTCCTCTTCGATGGCGAGGACGACCTCATGATCGCCGCGCGCAAGGGCTCGCCGCTGGCCATCGCGCATAACGGGCGCGAGGCGTTCATCGGGTCCGACGCGATCGCGCTCGCGCCGCTGACCGACCGGCTGACCTACCTCGAGGAAGGCGATTGGGCCGTCCTGACGCGGTCGGAGAAGCACATCTTCGACGAGGCCGGCGACGAGGTCTCGCGTCCCGAAACCCGTATCGCCGCCTCGGCCGCGCAGGTGGACAAGGGTGGTCACCGCCACTTCATGTCGAAGGAGATCCACGAGCAGCCCGCCGTGATCGACGCCTGCCTCGACCACTACCTCGACGGCGACACGATCCGCCTGAAGGAAGGACAGATCGACTTTGCCGGGGTCGACCGGATCGTCATGGTGGCCTGCGGCACGGCCTCGTACGCCTGCCACGTGGCGAAATACTGGTTCGAGGGGCTTGCCCGCGTCCCCGTCGAGATCGACGTCGCCTCCGAATTCCGCTACCGCGAACCCCCGATCAGCGCCAACACCATGGCGATCTTCGTCAGCCAGTCGGGCGAGACGGCCGACACCTTGGCCGCCCTTCGCTATTGCAAGGACAAGGCCAAGACGGTCGCGATCGTGAACGTCGCGGGCTCGTCCATCGCGCGCGAGGCGGGCACGGCGCTGCCGATCCTCGCCGGGGTCGAGATCGGCGTCGCATCGACAAAGGCCTTCACCTGTCAACTGACGGTGCTGGCGGTGCTGGCACTGCGCGCCGCGCTCGACCGCAAGGAGATCGCACCCGAAGCGGCCGCGGCTCACCTGGCCGAGCTGCGGCGGATGCCGGCCCTCGTCAGCCAGGCGCTCGCGACCGAGGACCGGGTGAGTGACATCGCCCGCGGCCTGGCCGAGACGCGCGACGTCCTCTTCCTTGGCCGCGGGCCGCTCTATCCGCTGGCGCTGGAAGGTGCGCTGAAGCTGAAGGAGATCAGCTACATCCACGCCGAAGGCTACGCGAGCGGCGAGCTCAAGCACGGCCCCATTGCGCTGGTCGACGAAAGCGTGCCGATCATCGTCTTCGCGCCGACCGACGAGCTATACGGCAAGACCGTGTCGAACATGCAAGAGGTGCTGGCCCGCGGTGGCCGCGTTGTCCTTGTGTCCGACGCCGAAGGGCTGTCGAAGGACAACGAGGCGTGGCGCACGATCGAGATGCCGCGGGTCCCGTCGCTCTGGTCGCCCATCGTCTACGCGGTGCCGGCGCAGATGATCGCCTACCACACGGCGATCGCGAAGGGCACGGATGCCGACCAGCCGCGCAACCTCGCCAAATCCGTTACGGTGGAATAACGCGGCTCAGGCGAGCCGCGCCAGCACCCGCGGCAGACGCTCGGGCAGATCCTCCGCGATCAGGCCCGGGCCGAAGTCGCGGGCGCACTCGGCGTGCAGCCACGTGGCTGCGGTTGCCGAGAAGAACGCATCGGCGGTCCGCGCAAGCAAGCCAGTGATGAACCCCGCCAGCGTGTCCCCCGCCCCGGCGGTCGCCAGCCACGGCGCCGCCCGGTCGTAAAGCGCCCCATGAATTGCGGCATCCTCGGGGCTGGCGATGATGGTGTCCGGCCCCTTCAGCAGGATGACGCACCCTGCCCGCTCGGCCGCGAGGCGCACGGCGTCGAGGCGCGAATAGGCCGGTCCCGCCTCGGGGCTTTCCTTCAGAGGTGCGGCCAGATCGGGGAAGAGCCGGGCGAACTCGCCCATATGCGGGGTCAGCACGGCCCCGAGGTGCAGAACGTCGAACAACTCTTCGGGGTCGTC
>NZ_JBELKF010000085.1:0-14255 GCF_042089775.1 Palleronia sp. | reverse complement strand
GCCCGGCAGCAAGAGGGTCAGCTCAAAGCCTCAAAGCCAACTGCGATTCCCCTGCCGCCGAAGGGGCGGGCCGTTGCGCTGGAAACCTGAGAGGTCGGTTAGCTACGGGCGTGGATGGCGTCCTCGACCGTCCTGAGGCCGATCTTGGGGGATGAGACCAGCACAGCCATGTTACCCGGCTTGTGCTGGTTCTTGCGCATCTTCGTGTGCGCGCCCGGGATCTCTTTCCACGGGAACACCTCGGACATGCAGGGATCGAGGCGACGCTCGACCATCAGCTTGTTGGCGGCGGCGGCCTGCTTGAGATGCGCGAAGTGGGAGCCCTGGATGCGCTTCTGGTGCATCCAGATGTAGCGCGCATCCATCGTCAGGTTGTACCCCGTGGTGCCGGCGCAGATCACGACCATGCCGCCCTTCTTGCAGACGAAGGTCGAGACCGGGAACGTCGACTCTCCCGGATGCTCGAACACCATGTCGACGTTGACGCCCTTGCCCGTGATCTCCCACACGGCCTTGCCGAACTTGCGGACCTCGGCGAACCAGCGCTTGTAATCCTCGGTGTTGACGGTGGGAAGCTGCCCCCAGCAATCGAAATCCTTGCGGTTGATGACTCCCTTGGCCCCCAGCCCCATGACGAAGTCGCGCTTGTCCTCGTCCGAGATCACGCCGATCGCATTGCCGCCCGCCGTGTTGATCAGCTGGATCGCGTAAGAGCCGAGGCCGCCCGAAGCGCCCCAGACCAGCACGTTCTGCCCCGGCTTCAACTCGTGCGGATGGTGGCCGAAGAGCATTCGGTAGGCGGTGGCCAGCGTCAGAGTGTAGCAGGCCGCTTCTTCCCAGGTCAGGTGCTTGGGCCGCGGCATGAGCTGCTGGGCCTGCACGCAGGTGAACTGGGCGAACGAGCCGTCGGGCGTCTCGTAGCCCCAGATGCGCTGACTGGGCGAAAACATCGGGTCGCCGCCGTTGCATTCCTCGTCGTCCCCGTCGTCCTGGTTGCAGTGGATGACGACCTCGTCGCCGACCTTCCAGCTTTTGACCTTATCGCCAACGGCCCAGACGATCCCGCTCGCGTCGGAGCCGGCGATGTGGAAGTCGGCGCCGTGGACGTCGAACGGGCTGATCGGAACACCGAGCCCGGCCCAGACGCCATTGTAGTTGACGCCCGCAGCCATCACCAGAACCAGCACCTCGTGGCTGTCGGGGCGCGGCGTGTCCACGACTTCGAGCTGGAACGCCTGTTCGGGCTCGCCGTGGCGCTCGCGGCGGATGGCCCAGGCGTGCATCTGCGCAGGTACGTGGCCAAGCGGAGGAATCTCGCCGACCTCATACAGGTCTCGCGCTTCGGTCTTGGTCATCGTTTCGGCATCCATCGCCATTGTCGGCCCTCCCCGTCTTGCCGCATCGCGGCGGCACACTCGCTGCGTCTCCTCCAATTATTGGCCGACGGGAAATAATGCAACAACGATGAAGGGTTTTAGCGTAACTTTATGTCTCTGCCGATTGGCTGCGGCCAAGAACATGTTGCGACGCAGCATCGCGAGTGGGGACAGCGGCGGCGTAGAACGGCAGGACGCGGTAGCCCCGCTCGGTCACTTCGACTCGGTCTCCGGTGCGGCGCACCATGTGGCGCAGGACGAACATGCGCAGCATCCGCTCTACCGCGGCCTCGGGATCACCGCCGAGGCAGACAAAGTGTCCCTCGGCCTTCAGCGTCGTTGACTGCGCTGTGACGGAGCCGAGAACAGCCGAACGCTCGGCCGCCCCTTCCAGAAGGGCCGTCGCGACGAGGGGACCGGCGAGGACCGGCACGTTCGTTCGGATGCGCCCCATCAGATCCTGCGCCAGTGCCTTCACGTTCAGGTTGGTGCCGTAGTCGGACAGCGGGATCGGCGCTCCGAAGCTGACCGCTGCAACCCCGAACTTGCGCACGCGCCCGCGCAGGCGGCGCCAAAGCCAGCGCAGAGTGAAGGCAGTCGCCGTCGGAATCGTGCCGCGGAAGCGCCGCGTCCCCTCGCGCCCCGCCGCCAAAAGGATGTTGTCCTCGAGCACCCGGTCGTAGTTGAGAGAGACGGGGATGAAGACGATCTCGCGCCCGTTCGGGTCGTAGCCGTCGCAGATATAGCTCAGAAGGCCGAGCTTGGGTGCACCGATCCGCCCGTCGAGGCTGAGCCCGCCTTCGGGAAAGATCGCCTGCGTCACGCCGCCGGCCACCGCCATCTGAACGTAGCGCGCCAGCACCCGGCGATAGAGCGGGTTGCGCGACCGACGGCGGATGAAATAGGCGCCCATGGCCCGGAACAGTCGCGACAGCGGCCAGATGCGCGCCCATTCTCCCACCGCATAAGCCAGGGCCGAGCGTTCGGCGGCGAGATAGGTGACCAGCACGTAGTCCATGTTCGACCGGTGGTTCATCACGAACACGACGGTTGCGTCCGCGCGGACCGCGGCCTCTTCGGCGCGCGAAACCTGGACATCGAAGAGCCGGGTGGACAGCCAGCGCGCGGCCCGCGTGGCGAATCCAAAATAGGCCGAGGCACTGAAGGAGGGGACGATCTCGCGCGCGTAGTGACGAGCCAGCGAGTGCGCCACGTCCTCGCGAATGCCCGTCTCGGACGCATGGGCCTGCACCGCCTCGATCACCGCAGGATCGTAGGAAAGCCGCAGGATCGTGTCCTGCCGCCTGAGCAGCTTGAACGGTTCGATCGGGTGGACCAGCCGCCGGTTCAAACGGGCGACAGCGCGTTCGAGCCGCCGCCGCAGGAACCATCGCACGGGCGGGATGAATACGTGGCTAAGCGCCGTGATCGCCGCAAACAGCAGGATCACCACGAAAAGCCACAGCGGAAGGGTCACAGTCTCGGCCATGGGTCCCGCTTGCCGCATCGCACGCCCTTAGGGAAGATGGCGCGATCGCTGCGCCTGCACAGTGTCTTGCGAACGCAGCATCTGGACACGAAACATTGTTGCGCGTATCACGTTCCGAAGCGAAGTTTCGTAAAGGCTGAATATGTCCGACACACCGCAGCCCGACCGCCCGTGGCTTTTCCGCACGTATGCGGGGCACTCCACCGCCGCCGCGTCCAACGCGCTGTATCGCGGCAACCTTGCCAAGGGCCAGACTGGCCTGTCGGTGGCGTTCGATCTGCCCACCCAGACCGGCTATGACAGCGACCACGTCCTGGCCCGCGGAGAGGTCGGAAAGGTTGGTGTGCCCATTGCACATCTGGGCGACATGCGCACGCTGTTCGACGGCATACCGCTTGAGCAGATGAATACATCGATGACCATCAATGCCACGGCGCCGTGGCTATTGGCCCTCTATATCGCGGTGGCCGAGGAGCAGGGCGTCGACGTGGCGAACCTGCAAGGCACGGTGCAGAACGATATCATCAAGGAGTACCTCTCTCGCGGGACGTATATCTGTCCCCCGAAGCCGTCCCTGCGGATGATTACCGACGTCGCCGCCTATACCCGTGAGCACCTGCCGAAATGGAACCCGATGAACGTGTGTTCCTATCACCTGCAAGAGGCCGGCGCGACGCCGCAACAGGAGCTGGCCTTTGCGCTGGCCACGGCGCAGGCGGTGCTGGATGACCTTCAGAAGAAGGTCGATCCCGCCGACTTCCCGGAAATGGTCGGCCGCATCTCGTTCTTCGTGAATGCGGGCATCCGTTTCGTGACCGAGATGTGCAAGATAAGGGCGTTCGTGGCGCTCTGGGAAGAGATCTGTCGTGATCGCTACGGCGTGACAGACCCAAAGTTCTGCCGCTTCCGCTATGGGGTGCAGGTCAATTCCCTTGGCCTGACGGAGCAGCAGCCGGAAAACAACGTCTACCGCATCCTGCTCGAGATGCTGGCCGTCACGTTGTCCAAGAACGCTCGCGCGCGCGCAGTTCAATTGCCCGCGTGGAACGAGGCATTGGGGCTTCCGCGTCCCTGGGACCAGCAGTGGTCCCTGAGGATGCAGCAGATCCTTGCCTTCGAGACCGATCTTCTTGAATACGACGATTTATTTGACGGCAATCCCGCGGTGGAACGTAAGGTCGCCGAAATGATCCAGGGCGCCCGGGACGAGATGCGCCAGATCGACGCAATGGGCGGCGCGGTCAACGCGATTGAGCATATGAAGTCGCGGCTGGTCGAATCCAATGCCGACCGCATCGCCGCCATCGAATCCGGGGAAACCCCGGTCATCGGCGTCAATCGTTACGAAGTTGGAGAGCCCTCTCCGCTCACCTCTGGCCCCGAGGCTGTCATGGTAGCCGACCCTGCCGCCGAGGCCGACCAGATCGCGCGCCTTGAGGCGTGGCGGGCGTCGCGCGACGAGGCCGGCGTCACAGCCGCCCTTGAGGCTCTGCGCCGCGCCGCGCAAGAGGGCACGAACATCATGCCGCCCTCGATCGATGCGGCCAAGGCCGGCGCCACCACCGGCGAATGGGGCGACGTGCTTCGACAGGCGTTCGGGCAGTATCGGGGGCCGACAGGCGTCGCCGCCGCCCCGTCGAACCGCGTGCAGGCACTGGATGACGTTCGGGCCAAGGTCGATGCGGTATCGGCAAAGCTGGGTCGGCGGCTCTCATTCATGGTGGCGAAGCCTGGCCTCGACGGCCATTCAAACGGCGCGGAACAAATCGCGGCACGGGCCCGCGATTGTGGCATCGCGATTACCTATGACGGGATTCGACTGACGCCCGAGGAGATTGTCTCGCGCGTGGCAGAGGAACGTCCTCATGTCCTCGGGCTATCCATTCTCTCCGGCAGCCATATACCGCTCGTCGAAAGTCTCATGAATTTGATGAGAGATCGCGGACTGGCAATCCCTGTCGTGCTGGGGGGGATCGTACCGAAGGCGGATGCTGAACGACTATCCGCTGAGGGTATCGCGCGGATTTATACCCCGAAGGACTTCGAAATCAATCGCATCATCACCGATGTCGTCGCTTTGGCAGAACCCGCCGAGATGGAAGCGAAATGAGCGGACGACCGCAACCTGACCAAAATGGCCGTTTGGAAGTTCAGAATTCAGTTGATCCTGCCTGAAAAACGATCATATCGCATCCAGATGAACTTTTACGGAAAAGGATGCGCTGCATGTCGATAGACCTAGACTCGATGTCCCGTGACGATTTGCTCACGCTGAAGCAGGACGTTGATCGCGCGCTCGCCACGCTTGACGAGCGTAGAAAAGCCGAAGCCCGCGCTGCAGCCGAAAAAGCGGCGCGTGATCACGGCTTCAATCTTGATGATCTGCTGGTTGCGCAGAAGAAAAGCGGCAAGAAAAACCCGCCGAAATACCGCAACCCCGAGGACCCGCGACAGACGTGGTCCGGGCGTGGACGCCAGCCGGGCTGGGTCAAGGCAGCGCTGGAAAACGGGCAGAGTCTGGAAGATTTCGCGATCTGATCTCGCCCCTGTGGCACGCGAAAGGCCGCTTGGTGATCCAAGCGGCCTTTTTTACGTCCGAGCAGGCAGTTTCAGACCGCGCGTTCGATCATCAACTTCTTGATTTCCATGATGGCCTTGGCCGGGTTCAGCCCCTTCGGACAGGTCCGGGCGCAGTTCATGATCGTGTGGCAGCGATAGAGTTTGAACGGATCCTCAAGATCGTCCAGACGCTCGCCCGTTGCCTCGTCCCGGCTGTCCACAATCCAGCGGTAAGCATGAAGCAGCGCCGCCGGGCCTAGGTATCTGTCGCCATTCCACCAATAAGACGGGCAAGAGGTCGAGCAGCAGGCGCACATCACGCATTCATAGAGACCGTCGAGTTTCCTGCGATCCTCGATCGACTGGCGCCACTCTTTTTGAGGCGTGTTCGACGATGTCTCAAGCCAAGGCATGATGCTTTCGTGCTGAGCGTAAAAAAGGCTCAGGTCGGGGATCAGGTCCTTGACCACCGGCATATGCGGCAAGGGATAGATCTTGACCGTGCCCTTGACGTCGTCGATGCCGTAGATGCAGGCCAGCACATTCGCGCCGTCGATATTCATTGCGCAGGATCCGCAGATTCCCTCGCGGCACGAGCGCCGGAAAGACAAAGTCGGGTCGATCTCGTTTTTGATCTTGATGAGCGCGTCCAGCATCATTGGGCCGCAGCTATCAAGATCGACAAAATACGTATCGACGCGCGGATTCTCTCCGTCGTCGGGGCTCCAGCGGTAGATGTCGAACTGCTTGAGATTGGCCGCCCCCTCGGGCTTCGGCCACGTCTTGCCGGTGCGGATCGTCGAGTTCTTCGGAAGGGTCAGTTGAACCATGTCAATTCCTCGGATGCGGAATTATTCGGGAAGGGCGAAAGCCTGGGACTGTGCCAGGCAGGCAAGCGTTTCGGGCCGGCTGGAAATCGCGGCGATGGTTCCGGCCGTGGCGGCAGTCGGGCCAGTCACGCTGTCCGAGGCCAAGCCCACCAGTTCGGGTTGTGTGGCGTTGTCGATGACGCAGTTCAGCACCGGTTCGATCGGCAGGTCCGGATAGCGCGCGGCCAGCGAGCGAGTGACAACCGACCGAGCCGCCGAGCGTGTCAGTTCTTCACCGCTCATCGGGACGCAGCCAGCCAGCAAGGCCAGAAGGAGTACGCACCGGATCATCGAAGCACCAGGGGCTGCGTCGGCCCCTGCCCCGTGCGAGCCCGAATGCAGGCGTCATACACGGCCCCGGGATCGCGGCCGCGCAGATAATCGCTGGTGACGGATAACGACAAGCCCGTCGATACACCACCTGTGCCCACGCCGATCTCGGCGGCGCCCTGCGGAGCGGCTGCGGCTTGCGCGCGTGCGCTGCAGGCACGGTAAGCGGCCTCGGGCGACAGCGGCGCGCAGGCCGCGAGGATCAGGGGGGCCGCAATCAAAACGCGCATCCGATTGCCGCCCGACTATCGTTTTTGATGATATAGCCGGAGCCGCCGGAAAGCGCACTGTCGCTCGACCGCGTCGGGTACGGACATGGGCGCCCGTGCACATACTCGACCTGCGGTCGGTCGCGCAGCAGCTCGTAGAGGATGCCGCCACGCTGTACCCCGTCCCGAACCCGAACGACACGGCCATCCAGAACGCAGGTTCCGCCGGACGAAACGTCAGCACGCACAGCCATTGCCGCGCAATCCGGAACCTCCCGCCCATAGGCACCCGGTCCCTCGTAGCCGCCCGCCATCGCAGGGACCGGGAGGACGAGCGCCAGGGCGAGAGCCTGTGCGCGCATCAGTAAACCCGCGCTTTCGGCTTGATCCGATCAAGGTCGATGCCGCCTTCGTTGTGCCCGAGAATCGGGTCCACATGGACCGGGCGGTAGTCCAGTTCGACCTTGCCGTTGACCCGCGCGAGTGTGTGCTTACGCCAGTTTTCGTCGTCGCGATCCGGGTAATCCTCGTGCGCATGAGCGCCGCGGCTTTCCTTTCTCGCTTCGGCCGAGACGATGGTCGCCAAGGCGTTCGGCATCAGGTTCGTCAGTTCGAGCGTCTCCATCAGGTCAGTGTTCCAGATCAGCGAGCGGTCCGTCACACGCAGATCGTCCATCTTTCCTGAGACCTCGTACATCTTTTCGACACCTTGAGAGAGTGTCTCGTCGGTGCGGAACACCGCCGCGTCGTTCTGCATCGTGCGCTGCATCTCGTTGCGCAGCTCGGCCGTGCCGACGGTGCCCTTGGCGTAGCGCAGGCTGTCGAAGCGGCTGAGGGCCTTTTCGACCTGCGCCGTATTGACCGGCGCCGGCGCCGTCTCTGGGTCCACAACCTCGCCGGCCTTGATCGCCGCTGCCCGGCCGAAGACGACCAGGTCGATCAGCGAGTTCGATCCGAGTCGATTGGCCCCGTGCACCGATGCGCAGCCGGCCTCGCCCACTGCCATCAGGCCCGGCACGACCCGGTCGGGATCGTCCGCGGTCGGGTTCAGCACCTCGCCCCAGTAGTTCGTCGGAATGCCGCCCATGTTGTAGTGTACGGTGGGCAGAACCGGGATCGGCTCTTTCGTGACGTCCACGCCCGCAAAGATGCGCGCCGATTCCGAGATCCCGGGCAGACGCTCGGCCAGCGCCTCTTTCGGCAGGTGGTTCAGGTGCAGGTGGATATGGTCGCCGTCCTTGCCGACGCCACGCCCCTCGCGGATCTCCATGGTCATGCAGCGCGAGACGACGTCGCGGCTGGCCAGATCCTTGTAGGTGGGGGCGTAGCGTTCCATGAAGCGCTCGCCCTCGGAGTTGGTGAGGTAGCCGCCCTCGCCCCGCGCGCCTTCGGTGATCAGGCAGCCGGCGCCGTAGATGCCGGTGGGGTGGAACTGCACGAACTCCATGTCCTGAAGCGGCAGTCCCGCGCGAGAGGCCATGCCGCCGCCGTCACCCGTCACCGTGTGCGCCGAGGTGGCCGAGAAGTAGGCGCGGCCATAACCGCCTGTGGCGAGCACGGTCATCTTGGCATTGAAGACGTGCATGGTGCCGTCTTCGAGGTTCCACGCCAGAACCCCCTGGCACTGGCCGTCATCGCTCATCAGGAGGTCGATGGCGAAGTACTCGATGTAGAACTCGGCTTTCTGTTTCAGCGACTGGCCGTAGAGCGTGTGCAGGATCGCGTGCCCGGTACGGTCGGCAGCGGCGCAGGTGCGCTGCACCGGAGGGCCTTCGCCGAATTCGGTGGTATGGCCGCCGAACGGGCGCTGGTAGATCTGTCCCGTTTCGGTGCGCGAGAAGGGAACGCCGTAATGCTCGAGCTCGTACACCGCCTTGGGGGCCTCGCGGGCGAGGTATTCCATTGCATCGACATCGCCGAGCCAGTCCGACCCCTTCACGGTGTCGTACAGGTGCCACTGCCAGTTGTCGGGCCCCATATTGCCAAGCGACGCCGCAATGCCGCCTTGTGCGGCAACGGTGTGCGAGCGGGTCGGAAACACCTTGGTAACGCAAGCGGTGCGCAGGCCCTGCTCGGCCAGGCCAAGCGTCGCGCGCAGCCCGGAGCCACCCGCACCCACGACAATGGCGTCATAATTATGCGTCTCGTATTCGTAAGCAGCCATGTGTCAGCTCCTTCTCACAGCACCAGCGCAACCAGGGCGAACAGCCCGGCGGCGATAGCGACATAGGCAACGGCGTTCACGGCAATGATCGTGACCTTGCGGGTCGTGCCGCGCAGGTAATCCTCGATCGCGGTCTGCGCACCGTTCTTGAAGTGCAGCCAGCTCACGACGATCGTCAGGGCGGCGACGATCGCGGGAAACGGGCGGGAATAATAGAGGACGACCTCTTCGAAGCTTTCCCCCAGGATCGGTCCGAAGGTGAAGATGAAGAGGGGGACCAGGATCAGAAGGCCGACCGAAGACTGGATCATGCCCCAGTAGTGTTCGGTCCCTCGCTTGGCGGCGCCGAGGCCCCGGGCGCGCTTGCGGTAGGTCAGGTGAGAGTGTTCGCTGGGCGTCTCGGACATTGCGCGGGCCTCAGATGATAAGAGCGGTGAGGATGGTGAGCACGACCGAGCCGATGATGACGCCCCAGCCGAGAATACGCACTTCGCTGAGCGAGAAGCCCCGCCCGGTGTCCCAGTAAAGGTGCCGCAGGCCGGCCAGCGCGTGATACCACAGCGCCCAGAGCGACAGGAACATCACGAGGTCGCCGAACCACGAGGTCAGCACTGCATCGGCCGTCGCGAAGGCATCAGGCCCGCTCGCGGCAGCAAGGAGCCACCACGTCACAAGCAGCCCGCCCACGACCAGGGCGTTGCCGGTCACCCGGGTCATGATCGAGGTCACTGAATTGAGCTGGAAGCGATAGTACTTGCCCAGCATGAACGGCGACAGCGGTCTGTTCCCGCGGTTCACATCGGCCATGGCATTCCCTTCTTGGCGCAGCGCCTGGTCCAGTAACGGACGGCTGTTACGCTCTAGTTACGCATTTCGAGCCAAGTGTCACGACCTCGCGCCCCATCACATAGGCGCAGATACGCTAACAGGCAGATTTGCGATCACACCCCTTTGCCATGTGATCACACATGGAGTTAGCCGAGAAAATCGGTCGGACTCGACAGCCGAGCCGCTCAGATCGGCATCAGCGCCCAGTAGTCGAGGTCGAGCAGGACGTGCGGCAGGTACTTTCCGTCCGCGCCACGCAGCCCCCCGCCCCTCTCCTTCGTCGCGACGAGCCGCAGTCGGATCGCTCCGACGCCGGGGGCCCCGGTTTCGGCCCTATCGAGAACCTCGGACCACGCGCGGATGGTATCGCCAGCGAAGCAGGGGCTCGCGTGCGCTCCGCCGTTCAGCCCCACGATCATCTGCGCGTTGGCCAGCCCGTTGAAGGACAGCGCGCGCGCCATCGAGATGACGTGACCACCATAGATCAGCCGTCGGCCATCCTCGCGCTGCGTCGCGTCGAAATGCACCTTGGCCGTGTTCTGCCATAGCCGCGTGGCCATCATGTGCTCGGCCTCTTCGACCGTCACACCGTCCACATGGTCGATCGTTTCGCCGACGGCATAGTCGCCCAGCCGATGCGGCTCGCCCGCCAGGTCGAAGTCGTACGAGCCGAAGTCGAGTCCCGCCGGCACGACCAGGTCCCGGGGATCGACCGCATCGGACAACTCCGGCACCACGGGTTCCGGCGCCGCAGCCTCGGGGTTGCGCTTGCGCACCATCACCCAGCGGACGTAGCTCAGCACCGCCTCGTCCCGCTGATTGCGGCCCGTGGTGCGCACCCACACGACACCCGTCTGAGCGTTCGAGTTCTGCTTCAGCCCGATCACCTCGGAGGACGCCGTCAGCGTGTCCCCTGGCCAGACCGGCGCGAGCCACCGGCCCTCGGCGTAGCCCAGATTAGCGCGCGCGTTCAGCGAGATGTCGGGAACCGTCTTGCCGAACACCGTGTGGAACGCGATCAGGTCATCGAGCGGTGCGGCCGACAGACCGCAGGCCTGGGCGAAGCTGTCCGACGAGTAGAGCGCGTGGCGCGCCGGGTAGAGCGCGTGATAGAGTGCCCGCTCGCCCGCTCCCACCGTCCGCGGCACCGCGTGACGGACGACCTGCCCGACGCGGTAGTCCTCGAAGAAGTAGCCTTCGTGCGTCTTCGTCATTGCTGCCCGAGCTTCATGTCGGGCGAATAAGGCGCGTGGTCATGCTTCACCACGGCCTGAGCGCAGCGCATCACGTTGTTCTGTGCGTCATAGGCGTAGGAGGGGTCGCCGTAGAGCTCCCACCCTTTCGACAGGGCCTCAGACACCTTATGGCAGAAGGCCGACGTGTCGTCGGCGGTCAGCAGTCTATAGATCATGGAGTCACCGTGGAAAGGGCCAGACGCCGAGCCACGCGTGGATCGACGTGATGATGGCGTAGAGGATCAGGGATATGACGATAAGGCGGATCGTTCCCTTCGTCGAACCGCCGGTATAGGGCGCGGGCCGGGCCGTCGTCGCGTTCAGTAGGATCATCTCGCCCAGCGCCCAGGCGAGGAGCACGCCGAACAGCACGATCGAGGCAAGGTCGCCATTCACCGTCAGGTGCAGCGCCGCCCAGAGGGCGAAGCCCCACAGCTGCGGATGGCGGATCTTGCCGCGCAGGTTCGACTTGGAATTGTTCAGGCCGAACAGCGCGATTGCAACAATCATCAGCAGGTCGACCAGGTGCACGGTCCATTCGGGCGGAGTGTAGACGGCAATGAACGGGGCGCGCCGGTAGCCGATCACCATCAGGATAACCGCGACGACGAGCACCGCGGCAACCACGGCCTTCGAGGTGTTGTCGATGCGTGGCTCCTTGACCTCGCGGGCACCCGGCGCGACGCGCTTGTAGGCATGCCCCGCAATCCACAGGGCAAGACCCAGAACCAGAAGTACCATCAGTCACGTCCTTTCGCGGCTTCGAACTTGGCGAGTGTCTTGCGGGCGGTCGCCACGTGCAGGTTCTCGACGATCTTGCCGTCCACCACCGCCACCCCGCGGCCGGTGGCGTCGGCCTCCTGCCAGGCCTCGATCTGACGCCGCGCGAGGTCGGCGTCCGCCTCGGAAGGCGTAAAGATCTCGTTGCAGACGGAGATCTGCGCGGGGTGGATCAGACTCTTGCCGTCCATGCCAAGCATCCGCCCCTGCTGGCATTCGCGGCGCAGTCCATCCTCGTCCTTGAAGGCGTTGTAGACGCCGTCCACGCAGGCGATCCCGCCCATCCGCGCGGCCGCAAGGCAGGTCTGCAGGGCCATCATCAGCGGCAGCCGGTCGCCGCCCGTCTCGCAACCGATCTCGGCGGCAAGGTCGTTCGTGCCCAGCACGAACCCTTCCATCCTCGGCGCGCCGGCGATGTGGGCGGCATTGAACACGCCCGCGGTCGTCTCCATCATCGCCCAGATCCGCGTATCCACGGCAGCGCTGTGCCGAGAGAGCTTGCTGACAAGACGCTCGATATCGGCGGGGGCATTGACCTTGGGCAGCAGGATAGCGTGGGGCGATGCGCTGGCGACGGCGTCCAGATCCTCGGCCCCCCATTCTGTGTCGAGGCTGTTGATCCGCACGATCGACGCACGGCCGCCGTAGCCGCCGGCGTTGAGGGCCTTGACCAGCGTCTCGCGCGCCGTGGCTTTTTCGTCGAGCGCGACGGCATCCTCGAGATCGAAGATGATCGCATCCACATCGAGCGTCCGCGCCTTCTCGAGCGCCCGCTCGTTCGACCCGGGGATATAGAGTACCGAGCGCCAGGACCGCATGTCGCCTCCTCCGTCCACGCAATATTCTGTCGCGACGTGACACAGGCTCGCACGATTGCGCAAGAGCTTTCTCGCCGCGGCGCGGCGCCCCGCCCCCCGCTCCGTTAACGAATCATAATCCATTCTTGCGCCACCCTCACGCCGATTCCCTCGGAGATCCATGCATGTCCCGTAACGCTATCCTGCTCGGCCTGTCGGCCCTCTCCATCGGCTGCCTGCTGGCGGTACGGCCAGCGTTGAGTGCGACGCCGCACTGCGCGCCGCGGCCGGACCTGGTCGAAACCCTGGCGGAACGGGGCGGCGAAAGCTGGCGGTCTTCGGGGCTCGCGCAGAACGGCTCCGTGGTCGAGACGTTCGCGGCGGATAACGGGAACTGGACGATCCTGATCACCCGGCCCGACGGCATCAGCTGCCAACTTGCCGCGGGCGAAGCCTTCGCCTCCGAAGCTTTGGGCGCTGAGCCGGCATGATTGGCCGGCGGCCCTGCCCCCGTCGCTGGAGCTTGACGAAATCACTTGCTTTCGGCGCCACACCGCTCGCTCGACAGCGGAATTTAGCCTGCGACGTCGAAGCGTTTCTCAGTCGCGGAACCAGCATGTTCGGCGGCAATTAGGTTCCTGAAAAGCGGTCGCGGCCGCGATACCCGAAAGGAACCAAGATGAAACGTATCTTGTCCACCAGCGCCCTGACGATCCTTCTGGCCTCCGGCACCGCCTACGCCCAGCAGACGACCCAGGGCGGTGAAATCTTCGCGACTGTGCCGGCCGAGCCGTCGATGTTGCTTGGCACCGACTACATCGGTCAGAACGTCTATTCGACGATGGGCTATGACGCTTCGGCCCAGGAGACGAACGGGCTCGTGACAGACGCCGAGACCGAGGTCGAGGGAACCGCAACCGGGGCCCTTACCGAGGGCGAAGCCGAGGTCGAGCAGGAAACGGTCGCGACGCAGTCGCAGCCCGAGAACGTGGGTGAGATCAGCGACATCATCATGACGCAGGACGGTCAGGTCGAGTACGTGATCCTCGGCGTCGGCGGCTTCCTCGGCATCGGTCAGCAGGATGTTGCGGTCAACTTCGACGCCCTCTCCGTCCAGCCTGATCCGCAAAACGAAGGCGAGATGATGATCATGATCAACGCCACGCAGGAGCAAATCGAAAACGCTCCGACGTTCGATCGCTCGATCTATGAAGGCGTTGCCCGGGACGGCTCCGCCACGATGCAGTCGACGGAAACGGAGGCCGAGACGGTGACCACCACCGTCACGCAAGAGCCGGCCGAAGAAGCCGCTGCCGAGACTGAGGCCACCGTCGAAAGCACGATGGACCAGACCGAGCAGACAGTCGAAGGTGCTGCGAACGAGGCCGGTCAAGCCTTGGAAGGCGCCGCGAACGAAACCGAGCAGGCCCTCGAAGGCGCTGCGCAGTCCGCTGGCAACGCGGCCAGCGAAGCGGCGTCTGAAGCCGGTCAGGCCGTCGAGCAGACGGGTGACGCGATCGAGAATCCCACCGATGAAGCTGCTCCGGCGAACTGATCCGTTACATGCTTAGGCTCTGGACTCATAACCAGAAGATGACGGTAGCGGCGAGGGCGATGGC
>NZ_JBELKF010000084.1:0-14269 GCF_042089775.1 Palleronia sp. | reverse complement strand
CCGTGAATCATGCGGGCCGCACAGCCTCAACCTGATTAATGGGTCCTGAGCGTAGTTTCGCGTTCATCACGCACTTCCACGAAGGACACGCCGCCGGCTTCTGCACTTCTCATAGTATCCTCGAACGCCGCCTGCCGGCTTCGCGTCACGCCGTACTGTTCGAGAGCGAGTTCTAGGGAGCTTTTCCTGTCAGGATAAATGTGCCGCCGTGGGATCCCTGAGCTCCCATTGCTATGGGGGAAGACGATCCGGTCTAGTGGCCAGAGATGATCAAAACTCCCGGGCGCTTCCAAGAACAAGCCCTTCTGGGCTTGCAGCCGCCATAGATTCGGCACGTCCAAGTGAATGGACCGAAGCGTTCCCCCCAAAGCGGCGAAAGCCTCCTCCGCCTTAGGATCGACCAAAAAGATCGCACCTTCACCCTCGCTTGATGCTCCATCGCTCGCGAACCAGCCTGCCACCTCGGGACTGCGCGTGAAGTCTATGAAGTTAGTCAGCGCGAGGCCGTGGTGCTGCGCCGTGGCAATGACCGCATCATCGCTCTGCAGATAGGGAACGAGGTGCGGGGCGTTGCGGACGAATGAAAAAAAGGCGTCAAGCTCAGTGACCGCCTTCACGCGAAATTCCTCGTTGGCTCGCCCGAAACTTGAAACCACCTGCCAATTCGCGTCGCGTTGTCCGCGGAAGTATAGATAATGACCTTCGGCCTTCAAATCGGCAGCCAGTGCCACAGCCGTCTCCAGATCGGGTGCGTCGTACTGTATGAACCCTCCCGGCCGTGGACAGCCCACGATTCCCAGTGCGTTTGGCTTGGCGCCAAGCAGCTCGGCAAGCTTCGTCTCAGACAGCGGTTGATCATCATCCATCTGCGGCGCCCTCTCAATTCACCAGATCACCTGAGCAGGAGTCCGCGCCTGGACCTCTGCAGCGAGCTTTGCGCGCGACCTTAATGTCCGCTAGATATTGGCACAAGCGTAAGAAACCATCCGCCATCTTATGGCCAAAGCGCCTGCTCGGAGTTCACAGCAGAAATCCGCTCTTGCTCAATGCAAGTCAGTGGCGCTCGGCTTAGCGCCGGAACTCACATCAAATGAAAGGCTATCTCCCGTTCTTGAACATCAAACTCGCAGTGCATCGGCGAAAGTTCTTGCATCGAGTGCGCGCCCAAACAGGTTCCCGTCCTTCAAGCTAAAGATCCGCTCACTAAGCAAACCATCTTTGTCTAGCTCCTTATTCGATAGGGTGGGCATGTCTGTTCCTTGCCAAGGCAAAACAGAGAAGTATGACACCTTCACCTTACTATTATCCTCAGCACGAAGGTCGAGGTTGCCGACAAATGCTAACGGCTTGAGATAAAGTTTTCCCCGACCACCTCGATGAAGGCTAATGTAGTGTCCACCGAGCTTCTTTCGCTTGGATAAATTAGTGAAGGCGTCTAACCGACCTTGCGGCTGCCAGTCCACTTTCCGAACAACTTCTGCTTCATTTTTTCTTATCGCCGCTCTTTCAGACTTAGAATGCTGATCTCTCGTCAGCAAAAACTTCCATTCACCGCCCACGCCATTTTCTGCATCTTCTAGCGCGTCAAAAAAGCTATCGTAGCTGCGGCTGCCTTGCGGGGCGCCTCGTTTACTCGAGTTCCAAGTCGCCTCAGCCCACTTGATTTCCTCAGGGCCAACAACTTCCGCATCAATCCAAAGTTCCTCAAACCACCTGCTGGCCGACTCTGCGACCACGTCATCTGGTGATACAAGAATTGAAGCTTAAATTAATTTTGCTTTCGACAGGAACCCGATGCCATTACTCGTCAGATTTGCTGAACCAACCAAGCAACCCTGATCTGAAAGGTATACCTTGGCATGAAAGCAGGAAGTGTATCTTAAGTTATTTTTACCGAGCTTTTCTGATAGCGCCTCCAATGCTACGGGGTTGGTGTCACCCATACCAATATCGCAAACAAGTTGAGCCCCAGCCTCGACTTCGTCCTGGGCCCCTTTCCCGATAAAGGCTGACGCGATCCGAACATTTTTACCCTTCAGAATCTTCTTTATGTGAGGGCCGCTTCCGCCTTCTGCATCGGTGCTGACAAGAAATTGGCTCATGAAGATGCCTTCGATTTCACAGATTACGTGAGGCAAACATCTACTACTCCGGCTACCTTTGCCAATTCGTAATCAGCTCTCTCGATATCGCCCACTCCTGACAGGCTCCTCGGCATCCGTCTTTGGTGGAATCGCAGCGAAAGCTTGCTCTGTGCGCAGACCCGACCTCTGCGCACAGAGCGGCGAACGCCAGCTTCCCGCCCATCGGTGCCTCCTCCGAAGCGTAAGCGATGCACACGCCCACCGGCCGGTTCGAAGAGAAATGGGTAGGCGTGCCGCGTTGCAGCAGAGCAGAGCCTCGCCCTACGGGTGGGGTGGGCACCATCATAGCCGATACGACTTCCTCTGGGTCGGGCCCGTACCCCCAACCTCGCCGTCTCGAAATGCGCTATAAAAGGAGTGCTTGCGGTTGCGATTGGCCGCTCTACCCGTGATGACGATTGGCGGGGCACTCACTAGAGGGTACACCCGCCTGCTACGAACGTGATGTTGGAGCGCCTCATTGCGCGTCGTGTAAGCGACGTCTTCCGCAGGTGTTCGCGACGTCCCGCCAGCAGGCATCGCTGGCGAAGGAACCAATCTACGGGCCCTGCAAACGTGTGCAGTGCCCGTAGGAACCGCTCTGATCCGGCGGTGACAGTTGCGGCAGAAGCAATCATGCTAGATGTTCTCTGCCACCGCCGAATCCCGAATGGTTCACCGCCGCCAAATATCTACAGCATGGCCAAACAGTTCCTCCCCACGAGACGACTGAGACTTTTCGTCCCAATCCGAAACTGGATGAAGTTGCAGATTCAGCGGCAACAGAGAGTGCGCCATCAGCTTTGGTTTCTTCGCCGCCCATCCAAGGTTGCTCTCGTCCGAGTTAAGCGCTTGAGATAAGATCGTGAGATTTCCTAACCGTTGCACAGCCCTGTTTCGCGTACGCGTAGCAATCGCGACTGGATCTGTCTCTTCCGCGTCCTGCAGCTCAACGAAGGTGAGACCCTGCGCGCCGCTTTGAAGCGGCCAGTGCTTCTGCCAGCTCTGGGGCATGATGTGCTCTACTGTTGGTCGCTCGTCGAACTTGAGAGATTCCGATTTAGAGCTTGCGTATCTCTGATTTAGGCGCGCGAAGATGTGCACAAGTCGGCCACTCCCTAGCGGTCTATAGAGCTCATTGTTTAACCACCCCTCTTTGAATCTACTGTCATCGGGCCAAAGGCCGGAGTCGCCAGACTGCGACTTAAGAAACTGTTCGAGGTTTCTTGCAGTAAATCCGTCCCGCCGAAGACTGCGCGCCGCGCTCAGGAACAACTTGTTGTAGTTTTTGGTCCCCAAGTCACACACTGCGCGACGCACAATGTAGGATTCTAGCACCTCCCCGACATGCCGCCACTCATCGTCAGACGGCTCACCCTCGAAGAAACTAAGCAGTAAAGGATAGATTGTGCTTACGTCAAAGTGACTTAAGAATTCCGCGAGTGGAGCTATCGGATCACTGGGATCGGCTGCCAGTATTCGCCGAAAGCTCTGGCTCTGTTCCGATATGAGTTTTAGCTCATCAAGAACGCTAAGCTCGGCTTCCTTCGTCTCACTCCAGTGGCGATATTCAGCGTAAAGGTGTTTGATGGGAATATCTCGTCCTTGGCGGCTGGCCAGTAGGTGCTGTATGAATATGTCACTCCTCGGTCTGTTTAAGCGCCCCTGCCGCACCTCCTCACGCCAGAACTCGTCGTCAAAATGGCTCCAGTGATCTCCGTAAATTTTCTCAGTATTGAGGTTGTCACGCCTCGCCCTTAGAAATAAGTAGTTTCGAATTAGGTCTGCCGGCAGCAGTGGTTGCCCGCGAGCATTCAGCGTTTCGAAAATTACTTGGGGATCATCCCCGGAGTCCAAATCAATCACAACGACGAGCAGAGAAGACCGCATGGAGCGAAGGCATTCCTCCAGCCGCGCTGCAAGACTGTGCTCACCGCCGATCAACTCTTCTGAGGCATTTCCCACGAAGAAATCTTTGAGAGATGAAAAGAAAAACAGGTACGCTTCGACCATCCGCGGCTTTGGATCATCCTTTCGCGCGTACTTCTGGCGACGAGTCGGGTGGCGTTTCAATAGATCGGCTCTTGAGCCAGCACTGATGACGTCGACGAACTGGGCGCGATCGAGGTTTGTCGGCCAAACCTTAAACTGATCAACATCAGGGTTAGCCATCATACCTTTGTTGAACAGGGATTGGCTAATCTCATCGGCAAGCTCTTGACACCCGGCTTCAAGACAAAAATCTCGAAACGCAGCTAGAAATATCTGAAGAGTTGTAAGCCTCTGTTGGCCGTCTATGACCTGCCGCACCAATACATGGCCGGTCGGCGTTTGCTTTTGGTCCAGCACCATCGCGCCAAGGAAGTGGTTTGGTGCACCGCCTACACCTTCAATCGCCTCGGCAAACTTCCTTTGAATATCCTCCCACAGCGGCTGCCACTGCTCCTCCTCGTTCCAAACGTATTGACGTTGGAACAGGGGGATTTCGAGGCGCTGCTTGGTGTCGAAGATGTTTAGGACTGGAGTGCGGTGGACTTCCAATTTTTGTTCTCACATTGCTGAAAATGTTCGGTTGCTGCGGAAGGGTAGACCGAAACGTGCTGTTGCGCTAGGCAAAGCGATCCACGTGCGCCTGAACTGCGAAGGCGATCGGCAGACGCTGCGGTACATCGAGTCGCATGCATGCGGGATCACGAAGAAATCGAAGCCTTTGTCGCGAGACGAACCGCAGAAGGAAAAGAGGCTAGGAATCGTGCGGGGAATCTATCGTCACCTCTGCGTGCCGACCACCGCGCTGCACCTACCTCACAATCCAGAAACCAAAGCCGAGGCTGCGCAAGTAACGAAACTCGGCCTCCGGAAGACCTAAGCTGTTCAAATCTAGAAGTGGGTTCAGGTGAGGTTGGGTGTCAGCTCTTTCTCCACCCGATTGGCTGAGCATACGAGCGCACCTACAGGAGACCAGAACAAGCCAGGTTCGGCGGATCGGCCAGCGTCTTCGAAAACAAGGTCTGGGCGCGGGCCTCATCTCGTGCATGCAATCCACGGCGCGTGATCGCTCGCGCGTCGCTTCCCGACCACAACAACGTTTTCGGACCGTGGCACCGAGCTACAGCCGGACGGCCACTGCTATATGCAGTGTGGGGTGCAATGTGGGCGTGACGTGGTCACAAAACCTGAAAATACAGCACTTTTAGGTGATTATGCCATGAAAGTGGCGGAGGAGGTGGGATTCGAACCCACGGGACGCTCTCACGCCCAACGGTTTTCAAGACCGCCGCAATCGACCACTCTGCCACTCCTCCGGCACCCCGGGCTTACAGGGCTTGAAGGCTGGTGAAAAGAGCCGTGCACGCCCCCGCGCATGCAGACTTCCGGCGCTTTTCAGCAGGAGAGGCCTTCTGTATGTTCAACGCGAGAACCGGCACGCGGCCGGCGGGCAGGACGAGGCAGACATATGACGGATTCCCGACGAGCAACGCGACTCGGCGCAAGCGTATTGTGCCTGAGCGCGGCATTGGCCGTGGCGGGCTGCGTCCGGGTTGGCGGCGACGGTGAAGAAACACGGCCCGTGGCCACGCAACGCCTGGTCGAGCGTGACGTCGAAGCCCCGGAGATCTTCCAGGCCACCGATCGCGGCCTGTGGGACGGGCGACCGTCGCTCGGCGGGGTGTGGGTCGCCCATCCGGATACGCAGGACCCCGAGCGCGTGGTCATCAGGAACGAGGACAATGGCAGGTTCGTGATCGGAGCGCTGTTCCGGCGGGACCGCAATGCGGCCGGCCCTGCCCTGCAGGTCAGTTCGGACGCGGCCGAAGCCCTTGGACTGCGTGCGGGCGAGCCGGCGACTTTGAATGTGACCGCTCTGCGCCGCGAAGAGCCCGGCACAACGGTCGCTGCCGAACCGCCAACTCCGGCCGCGATGCCGGAAGCTGCGGCCAAAGCGGAGGATGCTCCCTCCCCTGCGCCCGCGACGCCGCCGCAGCAGCCGTCGACGCTGGACAAGCCTTATATTCAGATCGGCATCTTCAGCCAGGAAGCGAATGCCGACAACACCGCCGACGCGTTCCGCGACATCGGCGTTGCGCCGACGATCAAGCGGCAGACCAGTTCGGGCAAGACGTTCTATCGCGTGATCGTAGGGCCGGCTGCGAACGCGTCGGAACGCGAGGCGCTTCTCGTGAAAGTGAAGGAGCTGGGCTTCTCTGATGCGTATCTCGTCGGAGACTGATAGACCCGACCAAAATCCTGCCGGAGTGCTTCCGATGCTGATGATCCGCTATCTTCTTGCTTGCCTCGCCCTGCTTGTCGCGCTGCCTGCAGCCGCGTTCGAGACCAACGCCACCGCGGCCTATGTCTATGACGTGACGACCGATACGGTCCTCCTGGGCAAGAACCAGGACGAACCGCTGCCGCCAGCGTCGATGTCAAAGCTGATGACGCTCAACATGCTGTTCGAGGCTCTCGAGGACGGGCGGGTCGACATGGACACGCGGTTCGGCGTCTCGACTCATGCGCGAAGCATGGGCGGCTCGACCATGTTCCTGAACGAACGCGACCGCCCCACGGTTGAAGAGCTGATCCAGGGCATCATCGTGATGTCCGGCAACGACGCCTGCGTGGTCGTGGCCGAAGGGCTGGCCGGGTCCGAGCAGGCGTTTGCGCAACAGATGACCGAGCGGGCACACGACCTCGGGATGACGGACTCGACCTTCGCGAACTCCTCGGGTTGGCCGCACCCGGATCAGCGCATGTCGGTGCATGACCTGGGGCTGCTGGCCACGCGACTGATCGAGCATTTTCCCCAGTATTACGGCTATTTCGCACAGAAGGAGTTCGCGTTCGACAACCGCGCGCCGCAGAACCGGTTCAATCGCAACCCGCTCTTGGGACTCGGGATCGGTGCTGATGGCCTGAAGACCGGCCACACCTCCGAAGCCGGGTACGGCCTGGTCGGCTCGGCCGCGCAAGGTGACCGGCGCATCGTCTTCGTCATCACGGGTCTCGACAGTGCCGAGGCGCGTGCCGACGAGGCAGAGCGGATCGTCAACTGGGCCTTCCGCCAGTTCGTTCAGAAGACCATCATTGAAGAGGGCGAGAAGGTCGCCACGGCCGATGTCTGGATGGGGGAAGCCCCTACTGTCGATCTTGTCACGGCGAGCGGTCAGTCCATGCTGATCCCGGCGCTCGAGCAGGACCAGATAGAAGCCACGGCAACGTTCCCCGAACCGCTGCTCGCGCCGGTGTCAAAGGGCACCGAAGTGGGCACCCTCACGATCAGGATCGAAGGACTGCCGGATCAGAAGGTCCCGCTGCTGGCCGTCTCGGACGTACCCGAGGGCTCGTTCGTGCCGCGTCTGAAAGTCGCCGCGTCGGTGCTGATGGCGAAGGCCATGGACCGCGTTTCCGGCGACGGCGAGGCCACGACAGAGACACAGGTCGAGACACAGGTCGAGTGACGGGACTTTTCCTCAGCTTCGAGGGCATCGACGGTTCCGGCAAATCCACGCAGGCCCGCCGTCTGGCCGCCCATCTCGAGAGGCTGGGGCGGGACGTCGTGCTGACGCGCGAACCCGGCGGCTCTCCCGGCGCCGAAGAAATCCGGCGTCTCGTGCTCGAGGGCGATCCCGATCGCTGGTCGGCCGAGACAGAGTTGCTGCTTTTCACCGCTGCGCGCCGGGACCACCTCGAGCGTCTGATCCGGCCGGAGGTCGCGCGGGGGGCCATCGTAATCTCGGACCGCTTTGCCGACAGCACCCGCGTTTATCAAGGTGTCACACGGGGCGACTTGCGCGGCACGGTGGATGCGCTTCACGAGGCGATCATCGCGGTTGAACCCGATAGGACTTTCCTGATCGACATCGACCCCGAGGTCGGTCTGCGCCGCGCCCTGGCCCGGCAAGGTCAGGAAGAGCGGTTTGAAAGCTTCGGGGTGGAGATGCAGGCGCGGATGCGGGCGGCCTTCCTTGACCTCGCGCAGCAGGCGCCCGAGCGCTTTGTCGTCATCGACGGCAATCGCGACGCAGACAGCATTGCCTGCGACGTCATCGCCGCCCTGCCATGAGCAATCCCGACCCCTACGAGCCGGACCGCGTCGAGGGCGTGCCCCACCCGCGCCACACCCAGCACCTCTACGGTCAGGACGGTGCGGAGCGCGCGTTTCTCGATGCCTATTCCAGCGAGAAGTTGCACCACGCGTGGCTTCTGACTGGGCCGCGGGGCGTGGGGAAGGCGACGCTGGCGTGGCGGATCGCGCGTTTCCTGATCGCCGACCCCGGTGCGGACGGCATGTTCGACGGCCCCGAACGCCTCGACATCGGGGCGGATCACCCGGTCGCCGCGCGTGTCTCGGCGCTGTCCGAACCGCGCCTGTTCCTCATGCGCCCGACTCGCTCGGACACGGGAACCGAGCGGCGCGATATCACCGTGGACGTGGCACGGGGGCTGCGCGATTTCCTGCACCTGTCCTCGACCGACGGAGGGCGGCGCGTGGTGATCGTGGATGCCGCGGATCAGTTGAACACGCAGGCTGCCAACGCGATCCTGAAGCTGGTCGAGGAGCCCCCGGCCCGCACGACGTTCCTGCTGGTCTGCCACGCGCCCGCGCGGCTTCTGCCGACGATCCGCTCGCGCTGCCGCACGCTTGCCTGCCACCCGCTCGGCGGCGCTGACTTGGCCGACGCGATCTCGGCCACCGGCCTCGACCCCGAAATCGAACCGGCTGCCTTGCAGCAATTGGCGTCGGGCTCGGTCGGGGAAGCCGCGCGTCTTCTGCAAGAGGGTGGTCCGGCGATCTATGCCGATCTGGTCGCGCTCGCCAAGACTGTTCCGGACATGGACCGCGCCCGCCTTCTGAAGCTGTCCAACGGCCTCGCGGGCGCGGCCGGGCGGACCCGCATGGACACGCTCGTGCGCCTGATCGGGCTCCTGCTGGCGCGGCTTGCCCGCGCCGGTGCCGGCGTTCCGCCCGAAGCCGAGGCCACGAAGGGCGAGGCCGAGATGCTGGCCCGTCTCGGTCAACATGCGGGGGCAGGCCGAGCCTGGGCGCACCTGAGCCAGGAGGTTTCAGCGCGCCTGGATCACGGGCGGGCGGTCAACCTTGACCCCTCTGCGCTGGTTCTAGATACCGGCCTCAAGATCAACGAGACGGGCCGCCAGATCCTGCGCGGCTAGGACATGCCCCAGATCACCGACAGCCACTGCCACCTGGATTTCCCGGACTTCGACGAGGAGCGCGCCGAAATCGTCGCCCGTGCCCGCGAGGCCGGCGTGCACCGCATGGTCACGATCTGCACCAGGCTCAAGAACGCTCCCGCCGTGCGTTCCATCGCCGAAGAATTCCCCGGCGTCTTCTGGGCCGCCGGCACCCATCCGATGAGCGTCGCGGACGAACCGATGGCCACGGTGGACGAGCTCATTGCACTTTCCGAGCATCCCAGGATGGTCGGGATCGGCGAAACGGGCCTTGACTACCACTATACCGCTGAAAGTGCCGAGGTGCAGCAGCAGAGCCTGCGCATCCATATCGAGGCTTCGCGGCAGACCCGCCTGCCCCTCATCATCCATTCGCGCGACGCGGACGAGGACATGGCTCGCATCCTCTCCGAAGAGCACGTAAAGGGCCCCTATCCCTGCGTGATGCACTGCTTCTCGTCCACCGCCGAACTCGCGCAGGTGGCGCTGGACCTCGGGTTCTACCTGTCGATGTCGGGGATCACGGCCTTCAAGAAGTCCGAAGACCTGCGCGACATCTTCCGCGAAGCACCCCTGGACCGCATCCTGGTCGAGACGGACAGCCCCTACCTCGCCCCGCCGCCTCATCGCGGCAAGCGCAATGAGCCTGCCTACACCGCCCACACCGCGCGGGTCGCGGCCGAAACCTTCGGCCTCGACTACGACACCTTCGCGGCCCGCACCGAGGAGAATTTCGAGCGCCTCTTCTGGAAGGCTGCATGACCCTGCGCTTCACCATCTTGGGCTGCGGGTCGTCGGGCGGAGTGCCTCGTATCGGCGGGGACTGGGGCAAATGCGACCCCTCGAACCCCCGCAACCTTCGCCGCAGGTGCTCCATGCTGGTCGAACGGATCACCGGTACCGGGACCACGCGCGTGCTGATCGACAGCTCGCCCGACATGCGGGCGCAGCTTCTCGACGCTGGTGTCGGTACGCTGGACGCGGTGGTGATGACGCACGAGCATGCCGATCACTGCCACGGGATGGACGACCTGCGCATGGTCGTCATGAACACGGGCCGGCGGGTGGACGTCTGGATGACAGACAGCTGTGCGCACGACATCCGCACGCGCTTCGCCTATGCCTTCGAGACGCCCGAGGGATCGGCCTATCCCCCGATCCTCGAACACCGCCGCATTGATGGTCCCATCGAGGTCGACGGTGCCGGCGGTCCCCTCACCCTGCATCCCTTCGAGGTGGAGCACGGGCGGATCACCGCCCTGGGCTTTCGGGTCGGCGGCCTCGCCTACCTGCCCGACGTCAACCACATTCCGACGGCGGCCTGGCCCGCGGTCGAGGGGCTGGACATCTGGGTCGTCGATGCGCTGCGGCGCAAGCCGCACCCGAGCCACTCGCACCTGGCCCAGACGCTGGGCTGGATCGATCGTGCGCGCCCCGCGCTGGCGGTGCTGACGAACCTGCACAACGACCTCGATTACGAGACGCTGCGGACCGAGCTTCCCGCCAACGTCGATCCTGCCCACGACATGATGGTGCTTGAACTGGACGACGCGTGAGCGCGCTGCTCGACGTCATCCTGCCGGTCTTCCTGCTGATCGGGGCGGGATACCTGGCAGTGTGGCGCGGGCTGTTTACGGATACCGGGGTCGACGGCCTCATGGCCTATACGCAACGCTTCGCCATCCCCTGCCTGCTTTTCCGTGGCATCGTCGAGATCGACCTGGGCGAAGAGTTCACATGGCCGCTCTTGCTGACCTTCTACACCGGCGCGCTGTCGGGCTTCGCGCTGGGTGTCGCGGGGGCGCGGTTCTTCGGCCGGCCATGGGAAGAGGCGATCGCCATCGGCTTCTGCGGGCTGTTTTCGAACTCGACCCTTCTGGGCCTGCCGATCACTGAACGCGCCTTCGGATCGGACATCCTGCGCTACAACTACGCCATCATCGCGATCCACCCGCCCCTGTGCTACCTGATCGGTGTCACTGCGATGGAGATCGTCCGCTCTCACGGGGAACCCTTGGCCGGCCTGCCCCGTAAGGTGACCCGCGCGATGTTCCACAACGCGCTGGTGATCGGCATCGCGCTCGGCTTCGTCGTCAACCTCAGCGGGATCGACCTGCCCGAGGTCGCCGACGATGCGCTCGACCTCATCATCCGCTCGGCCCTCCCCGCGGCGCTGTTCGGGTTGGGCGGCATCCTCTTCCGCTACAAGATCGAAGGCGATGCGAAGATCATCGCGCTGATCTGTACCGCCTCGCTGGTCGTCCACCCGAGCGTCGCATGGCTGCTGGGGGCGCTTCTGAACTTGTCGGTCGATCAGTTGCGCGCGGCTGTTCTGACGGCCGCGATGGCACCGGGCGTCAACACCTACATCTTCGCAAACATCTACGGCCGGGCCCAACGATCCGCCGCATCCGGCGTGCTGGTGGGGACGGCCTTTTCGATCCTGAGCGTCTGGCTTTGGCTGCTGATCCTGCCCTGACGGGCAAACGCGAACGGGGAAGGCCGCAGCCCTCCCCGTCCGTGTCGCAACCCGAAGCGGTTCAACCCGGAGACATCCCCCGCATCTTTTCCGACCGGCGGCGGAGCAACTCGACCCCGGTCAGCAGCAGGATCGAGATCGTCACGAGGATCGTCGCGACGGCCAGGATCGTTGGCGAGATCTGCTCGCGCAGGCCGATGAACATCTGCCAGGGCAACGTCTTCTGTCCCGCCGAGCCAACGAAGAGCACGACCACCACCTCGTCGAAGGACGTGATGAAGGCGAAGAGTCCACCCGAAATCACGCCCGGCAGGATCAGCGGCATCTGAACCTTGAAGAAGGTGCGCACCGGCCCGGCTCCCAGATTTGCCGACGCGCGGGTAAGCGACCGGTCAAAGCCGACCAGCGTCGCCGTCACCGTGATGATGACGAAGGGGATGCCGAGGGCCGCGTGGGCCAGCACGACGCCCCAATACGTCCCCTGCATCCCGAGGCGGGAGTAGAAGAAGTACATCCCCGCGGCCGAGATGATGAGCGGCACGATCATCGGCGAGATCAGGATCGCCATGATCGCCCGGCGGAAGGGCACGTGGGACTGCGACAGCCCCACCGCCGCAAGCGTACCGAGACCCACCGAAAGCAGGGTCGCCACAGGCGCGATCTTGATCGAGTTCCACATCGCGTCCTGCCACTGGGAGTTCGTGAAGAAGTCCCTGTAGTGCTTGAGCGAATAGGCGTCCGGGTCGAGCGCCAGCATCCCCGGCGTGAAGGTGAAGAAGTTCTCGGCGTTGAACGACAGCGGGATGATCGTGAGGATCGGCGCGATCAGGAAAAAGAAGATCAGGCCGCAGATCACGTAGAACGTGTAGTGCCAGATCTTCTGCCCCAGAGAGGCATAGGGAGGGAGTTCCATGTTGTCGGGTCTCCTTAACCGAGGCTCACGTTGTCGATGCCCACGATGCGGTCGTAGAGGTAGTAGAGCAACAGAACGAGCGCGAGCAGGATCGAACCCAGGGCCGCGGCAAGGCCCCAGTTGAGCGAGGACGAGATGTGATAGGCGATCCGGTTCGAGATGAACGTACCGGTGGTGCCGCCAACGATCTCGGGGGTGATGTAGTAGCCGATCGACAGGATGAAGACGAGGATGCAGCCCGCGCCGATGCCTGGCACAGATTGTGGAAAGTAGACCCGCCAGAAAGCCGTCCAGTTCGTTGCGCCAAGCGACTTGGCCGCGCGGACATAGTGAGGCGGGATGGTTTTCATCACCGAGTAGAGCGGCAGGATCATGAAGGGTAGCAGGATGTGCGTCATCGCGATGATCGTGCCCGTCTGGTTGTTGATGAGCTCGAGGCGATTGCCGTCGCTGATGAGACCGATCCAGACGAGGATGTCGTTGATGACCCCCTGCTGCTGCAACAGCACCTTCCAGGCCGAGGTACGAACCAGAAGCGAGGTCCAGAACGGCAAGAGCACCAGGATCAGGAGCAGGTTCGACGTGCGCAGCGGCAGGTTCGACAGCAGGAACGCGATCGGGTAGCCCAGCAGGACGCACGAGAGCATGATCGTCAGCGACATGAACATCGTGCGCTGGAACAGCAGCATGTAGATCTGCTGGTCCTCGGGCTGCGACTCGATCCCCTGCGGGGTCAGCTGCATGTCGATCGCCGACAGGAAGTAGCCGGCCGTGTAGGGCGACGAGAAGGCCTTGATCGTGCCCCAGACCTCGGGGTCGGCCCAGTCCTCGTCGATCTCGTCGATGAAGAAGTCGCGGACCGAGATCTGCTCGAACCCGACTGCCGCTTCGGCAGCGTTATCAAGAAGTCGCGCCTGTTCGCCTGCGAAAGCGCCGGCGGTGTAGCTGCCCGTGAGGTCCTCGTAGAGAGCCTGGTAGACAATGTTCCAGGGCTCTTCCTCGGTCGGCGAGTCCCTGTCTTCGGTCTGGATGACCCGGGCGAACTGGACATAGCTGCGGGCGGTGCGGGGCAGCGCCTCTTGTGCCTGCTCCGAGACTTCGAAGACCGGTTCGGGGCCGACCGGGTCCTCTTGCGCGGCCCAGTCGGCGCGCGCATCGAGCCAATCGGGATCGGCCATGAGCGAAACCCAGGTCGAGGGCTCTTCCCACGCCTCGTTCAGCTCGATGAACTGGTCGGCATAGACCTCGCCCAGGTCATCGACGCCGCGTCCCGACTTGCGGAAAAGCGACGACATTCCAGTGGTTTCGTAGTTCAGGCGCGAACCGAGGCGGGTGTGGTTCTTGAGCTCGGCCGCGACGACGAGGTCGGCGCCGAGCGCGCGGAACGTCTCTTCGTCCGGGATGTCCTGACCGTCCCAGTCGTCAAGGGCGACGACGGTGCGGGGCAGCGTCTGGCTGACGATGTCGTTCTCGACCGAGCGGAACAGCATGTCCGCGATCGGCGCGATGAAGGTGATGAGGATGAACAGCAGAAGCGGCGCAATCAGGCCGAGCGCGCGG
>NZ_JBELKF010000083.1:13863-14324 GCF_042089775.1 Palleronia sp. | reverse complement strand
AAGGATGCAGGCGCGGCTCACCGCACCTCCACCGGGATGCAATCCGCGCGCTTGGCCGTCAGGGCCGAGCAGAAGCGCCGCGCATCGGCCAGATCGTCGAACCCTTCGGCCCGCAGGCGGAAGAAGGTCTTCCCGCCCGAGATCGCCTCTTGCACGACCATCCGCTTGCCGCCGAAGAACTCGCCGAAGCGCCCGGTCAGCTTGCCCCACTCGCTGCGGGCGACGTCGGGGCTGGCAAAGGCGCCGAGTTGCACCAGGCGTGTGCCCTTGGGCAGATCGGCGATGTTGACCTCGCCCGAGCCCGGCGCCGCGGCGCGCACCGTCTCGACCGAGGCGATCTCAAGCCCCGCGCCGGCATCCTCGGGCCGCTCCCGCGGACGCAAGGGAGCCGAGGCGGTCAGTTCCTCGAGCGTCCCGGACAGCGCCTCGGCAATGGCCATTTCCACCGGGTCGGCATCCTC
>NZ_JBELKF010000083.1:0-13853 GCF_042089775.1 Palleronia sp. | reverse complement strand
CTCGGGCGTGTCTTCGATCCGCTGGACGGCAGCCTCGTCCTCGGGGCCCTGCGCCGGCAGCGGCACGTCGCCCTCGTCCAGCAGCGCCATCTGGGTCGTCGCGGCCTCCAGCTCTTGAACCGGCGCCTCATCCACGCGCGCCTCGGTCGCGCCAGCCGGGTTCGACATCAGCTCGCCCCACGGGCGATCCTCCTCCGTCAGAGGCTCGGCCCCCGGCGCCAGCCGCACCTGGTCCACGGGACCAGAGGCCGACCCCACGGCCGCGATCTCGTTCACCTGCAAACCCTGGTGCGGCGCGGTCATCCCGCCCGGCTCTTCGGGGGCGACGCGAAAGGCGCCTTCCAGCGCCTCGATCACCGGAACGCCGCTGACGTCGCGCACCAACAGCTGATAGCCCCAGACGCACATGCCGGCGACCAGCCCCAGCGACACCATCGCACCGGCTGCATTCACCAGCTTCTGCGCCTTCGCACCGCGACCCATGGAACGCCCGAGCTCTGCCGGCTCGTCATACACGTAATCCGTCATACTGCCTCGCGCCGCGGCACCGCACATGGGGCACCGCGTCCTTTTTGTCCTGCCTCGGTCGCCCGCAGCGTGCGCGTTGTCAGCGCATCTCTTCGACGGGCGTCACGCCAAGAATACCAAGGCCGGCCGCAATCACAACGGAAACGGCCAGCGGCAGAGAAATCTTGCCCGCTGTCGCCTCTGGGTCACTATCCTGCAGGAACCGCAACGAGTGATCGTCATCGCCCTTGTTCCAGAGCGAGTTGAAGACCTGCGCCAGCTCGCCAAGATAGAAGGCGATTCGATGGGGCTCGTGCCCCGTCGCCGCGATCTCCACCAGGCGCGGCCATTCGGCCAGCTTCTGGGCCACGGCGACCTCGGCCGGGTCGGTCAGACGCGGCGCGCCGGGTGCGACGCCCATGGCATCCGCCTTGCGCATCACTGACCGGATCCGGGCGTGCGTGTACTGCACGTACCACACCGGATTCTCGCGGCTTTCCTCGACCGCCTTGGCGAAATCGAAATCCAGCGGAGCGTCGTTCTTGCGCGTCAGCATCAAAAACCGCACCACGTCCGGCCCCACCCGATCGACCACGTCGCGCAGGGTCACGAACGTCCCCGCCCGCTTGGACATCTTGAAGGGCTGCCCGTTCTCGTAAAGCTTCACCAGCTGGCACAGCTTGACGTCCAGCGGCACCCGCCCGTCCGACAGCGCCGACACGGCCGCCTTCATCCGCTTGACGTAACCGCCGTGATCCGCGCCGAACACGTCGATCAGCTGATCGTAGCCGCGTTCGATCTTGTCCCAGTGATAGGCGATGTCGGGCGCGAAATAGGTCCAGGCCCCGTCCGACTTCATCACCGGCCGGTCCACGTCGTCGCCATGCTCGGTCGATTTGAACAGCGTCTGCTCGCGCGGCTCCCAATCCTCGGGCAGCTTGCCCTTGGGCGGCTCCAGCGTGCCCTTGTAGATCAGGCCCTTCCCGTCGAGCGCCTTCAGCGCATCCTCGATCCGGCCCGTCCCGTAAAGCGACTTCTCGCTGAAGAAGCTGTCCATCTTCACGCCAAGCGACGCAAGGTCCGCCTCGATCAGCGCCATCATCGCCTTGGTCGCGAAGCCCCGCACCTCTTCCAGCCAGACCTCTTCGGGCTCGCCCACATAGGCGTCGCCCACCTCGCCCTTCAGCGCCTCACCGACAGCTACAAGATAGTCCCCCGGATAGGTGCCGTCCGCGAACTCGACCTCCTGCCCGTGCGCCTCGAGGTAACGCAGATAGACACTGCGGGCGAGTACATCGACCTGCGCGCCGCCGTCGTTGATGTAGTATTCCCGCGTCACGTCGAAGCCCGCGAAGGCCAGCAGGTTGCACAGCGCGTCGCCGAACACGGCCCCCCGCGTGTGCCCCACATGCAAGGGGCCGGTCGGGTTGGCCGAGACGTATTCGACATTGACCTTCTGCCCGGCGCCCAGCTTCGAGGTGCCGAAACCGACCTCCTGCGCGCGCACGACCACGTCCGACCACAGCGCACCCGACAGCCGCAGGTTCAGGAAACCCGGCCCCGCCACCCCAGCACTTTCGACGCTGTCCAGCGCCCCCAGCCGCACGGCCAGCTTGTCGGCAATGTCGCGCGGCTTGGCGCCAGCAGGCTTGGCCAGCACCATCGCGGCATTGGTCGCCATGTCGCCATGCGCCGGATCGCGCGGCGGTTCGACCGCCACGTTGTCGAAGGACAGCCCCTCCGGCAGCTCGCCCGCGCGGACCATCTCGTCCAAGGCAGAGATGACGTGGGCGCGCATATCGGCGAAAAGGTTCATGAGGGCCTCCAGGGTGAACGTGCGCGGTCTAAACCCGCCCCCGAGGGGCGTCAACGCCGCTCACCTTGCACGCGTCGCCGGTGCCGCGCATCCTGACGCCATGCAGGACCTCCCCCCGATCGGCTTCCGCGAAGCCACCCGCCCCGACCTTCCCGCCATCGTCGCGCTCCTGGCCGAGGACGACTTCTGGGCCGGGCGCGAGATCACCGATCCGGCAAGGTTCGAGGCCGCCTTCGATGCAATCGCCGGCAGTTCCACCCGCCTCTATGTCGGCGAACAGGGTTCCAGGATCGTCGCGACCTACCAGTTGATCCTGATCCGCGGCCTGTCCTCGCGCGCCGCCCTTCGCGCACAGATCGAGGCGGTCCGCGTGGCCTCGCCCCTGCGCGGCCAGGGCATAGGAGCCCTCTTGATGGAGGATGCCGAAGCACACGCACGCGCCGCCGACGCCACGCTGATGCAATTGACATCTGACGCGCGCCGCCCCGACGCGCACCGCTTCTACGTCCGGCTGGGCTATGCGCAGAGCCACGCAGGCTTCAAGAAACCGCTCTGACGCAGCCTCGCTTCGGTCCTGATCCGGCTGAAAGACCTCTTCGATCGCAACCCGAAGAGGCCCGACACGAAAGGCTCGGGTCGTGACGCCCGGAACTGCACCTTGGTGCAGCCGATTCATGCGGTGAACGGGCGGCTGACCACGCTGCGGATGCACACCGCCGGCACCACCGGGCTGAAAGAGATCAAGATCATGCCGACGCCGCCTGCAAGAAACCCTTGGACACGAAAAGCAGCAGCGCCCAACCCGGCTCCGACAAGAAGCGATCCACGCGACGGCGCAAACTGGACTGCGTGAACGCCTGTCGTCGTACGACCGGCGAAGGAAGCACGAAGCTCCTGTCGGCACCGCGCCTCGCTCGCGCCGGGGCGTCTGCCGCGCAAGCCTCAGATGTCGAAGACCACGACCTCGCGGCCATCGGCCCGCAGCCCGACTTCGCCGTCGATCAGCCGCAGCGCATCGCGCCCGAACACGACGTTCCGCCAGCCCCGCAGCGCCGGCACGTCGCGTTCGCCCGCGGCGATCTGGTCCAGCTCGGCCGATGTCGCGATCAGCTTCTGCGCGACGCCCGCATCCTCGGATTTCGCCTTCAATAGCACCCGCAGCAGGTCGGCCAGCGCCGGGTTTACCTGAAGCTGGTCGCGTCCCCGGTCGGTGGCCGGATGGTCCTTGGGATCGGACTCGAGCCCCCGCTTGACGGCGGCAAGGATGCCGTCCGCGATCTCGCCCTTGCGCGCCTCGCGCAGAAGAAGGCGCGAGCGGCCAAGGTCCGCCTCGGATTGCGGCTTGGTCGAGGCCAGCTCGACCAGCGCATCGTCCTTGAACACCCGGCTCCGCGGCACGTTGCGCGCCTGCGCATAGCCCTCGCGGAATGCCGCAAGCTCCTTGACGATCGCCAGGAACTTGCCCGAGTTCGTGCGCGTCTTGATCCGCTTCCACGCCTCTTCGGGGTGGACCTCGTAGGTCTTGGGATCGGTCAGGATGGCCAGCTCTTCCTCGACCCAGGGCGTCCGCCCGGTCTTCTTCAGCTCGGCCGCCAGGTATTCGTACACGTCGCGCAGATGCGTCACGTCGGCCAGCGCGTAGGCCTTCTGCGCCTCCGTCAGCGGGCGCCGCGACCAGTCGGTAAAGCGCGAGGACTTGTCGATCTGCGCCTTCGCGATCTTCCTGACCAGCGTCTCGTAGCCCACCTGCTCGCCGAACCCGCACACCATCGCCGCCACCTGCGTGTCGAACAGCGGCGCCGGGATCACGTTGCCGTCGTGCCAGAAGATTTCGAGGTCCTGCCGCGCCGCATGGAACACCTTCACCACGCTCTCGTCCCGGAACAGCTCATAAAGCGGCTCCAGCGACAGGTCCCCCACCAGCGGATCGACCAGCACCGCGCCCTCTTCGCCCTCGCCCGGAACGGCCAACTGGATCAGGCACAGCTTGGAATAATACGTCCGCTCGCGCAGGAACTCGGTATCGACGGTGATGTAGGGGGCGCTACGGGCGGCATCGCAAAAGGCCGCAAGCGACGCTGTGTCGGTAATCGTGATCAAACGGACCTCCGCGGGGCTGATCCTGCCCTGATATGCGCCGCGGGCGTGGAAGAAAAGACCGCCCTCTTCACCACCGCCCCCATCTGCGCCATACCCGACCCAAAGCACACGAGGGACCCCATGCACGACATCCGCACGATCCGCGACAATCCCGACGCCTTTGATGCCGCGATGGCCCTGCGCGGGGTCCCGAACGCCTCCGCCCCCCTCCTGGCCCTGGACGAAGCCCGCCGCGCCGCCATCCACGCGTCAGAGACGGCCAAGGCCCAGCAGAACGCCGCCTCCAAGCAGGTCGGCGCCGCAAAGGCCAGCGGCGACGACGCCGAGTTCGAACGCCTCCGCGCCGAGGTCGCCCAAAAGAAGGCCGAGGTCGCCGACCAGGAACAAGCCGCCCGCGAAAAGGACGCCGAGCTGATCGCCCAGCTCATGACCCTCCCCAACGTCATGGCCCCCGACGTCCCCGAGGGCACGTCCGAGGACGAAAATGTCGAGATCAAGCGCCACGGCGAACCCACCCCGATCCCCGGCGCCAAGGAACATTACGACCTCACCGCCGACATCGACTTCGAGACCGCCGCCCGCCTCTCCGGCTCCCGCTTTGCGCTGATGCGCGGCCAGATCGCCCGCCTCCACCGGGCGCTGGCGCAGTTCATGCTCGACACCCACGTCGACCAGAACGGCCTGACCGAGATCATCCCCCCCGTCCTCGTCAAGGACGAGGCGATGCGCGGCACCGGCCAGCTTCCGAAATTCGCCGAGGACAGCTACCAGACCACCAACGGCTGGTGGCTGATCCCCACCTCCGAGGTGCCCCTGACCAACATCGTCGCCGATCAGACCCTCGCGGAATCCGACCTCCCCAAACGCTTCACCGCCCACACCCTCTGCTTCCGGTCCGAGGCCGGCAGCGCGGGCAAGGACACCGCCGGCATGCTCCGCCAGCACCAGTTCGAAAAGGTCGAGATGGTCTCGATCACCCACCCCGACACCTCCGACGAAGAGCAGCTGCGGATGCTTGCCTGCGCCGAGGGCATCCTCGAGGCGCTGGGCCTGCCCTACCGCACGATCAAGCTCTGCACCGGAGACACCGGCTTCGGCGCCCGCCGCACCTTCGACATCGAGGTCTGGCTGCCGGGCCAGAACCGCTACCGCGAAATCAGCTCGGTCTCGAACTGCTGGGACTTCCAGGCCCGCCGCATGAACGCCCGCTTCAAGCCCGAAGCGGGGGGCAAACCCCAATTCGTCCACACCCTGAACGGCAGCGGAGTAGCCGTCGGCCGCGCCCTCATCGCCGTGCTAGAGAACGGCCAGCAGCCGGACGGGTCCATCGTGGTGCCGGAGGTGCTGCGGGGGTATATGGGAGGTGTTGAGACGCTGTAGCAAACTTCTCTTGCCATAGCTCCAATCAGCTTCTCTTATGCGCTGTAGTATCAAAGGGAGGTGCTATTATGCTATTCTCCGAATGCTTCGAAATCGATGTTAGGGGCGATGAACCGTGGTTCGATCCCTTGCTGATTCTCGACACAAAGCTATACATTGATCCGTTCCTCATATTTCAAAATGAGTTCGGCCCATTCGATGGCGCACACCAAGAGATCGTGGATTTTTACGACACCGCCTTTAGGCTGGTTGCCCGCGCCGGAGAAGCCAAGGAACAGCCATATTGGAATAAAGCAATTTCCATACTTGGCACTCCGGAGGTTGAAGAACTTTGTTTGGGAGTGACCGCTGCCGGCACAAGAGGTGCCGGGGCAGGAAGTGGCAAGGCTAGGCTGATTGCTGAAGCGATTAGAAAAGCAGTATTACACGGCCTTGCTCAACCAAAACACTTTGAGACTCTTCAGCTTTTTCAGGAAGGTATCGCCGAAGATACAATCTCGGATGCTGTAGGAAACATCCTGCGCCACCGTTTTGCTTCCTACACCCAAAAGATATGTGAAGACTACGAGATAGAGACCGTAACTGTGCCGCACCATCGCGGTAGATTCAACTCCGATAGGAACCGCTGGGAGAAAATCGACGTCCAAGCGCCGGTAAATCCTCACAACGGAAAGCAGATCCTCTTGGTACCCAAAGAGTACCTAAGGCCAATGCCAACATTAAACCCGGATTCATATTGGGGGTTTTGTTATCAGCAAAAGGCCGAAGAGATGAGAATGGAACTGGGCGAGGAGATTGGCCGGCACGTCAACAAGGATGTAATTTTAGAGCTGGCTCTTGAGCAGTATGGAACGGTAGAAGATTTTGTCGCTGCGATAGAACGCATTGGCGGCGCTCCGTACGACATCGAGAAAGACCCGAAGGGGCTAATCCAGTGGTACTATGCTTCGCGAGATTTCGCGGCTAAAAACCCAGTCGCGCTGTCATTCGCAGATGAGAAAGAGTTCCACTCGTTTATTGACAACTTGATATCCATTTTCAAAAACTACGTTGAAAATCAGGGCGGATGGGAGCTCCTATTCAATGACGACGGTCGTCCGAAGAGTGAAAGCGCTTGCCAGCGACTCTTTCTGGGTATTGTACGTCAATACTGCATCGCCAACAACATAGATCTTTCTGCAGAGGTTAATATTGGCAGAGGGCCAGTGGACTTTAAGACGAGTCGGGGCAGCAAATTTTGCGCCCTGATTGAGCTGAAGTTGGCCAACAACTCAAAATTCTGGTCGGGCCTCAAGAAGCAGCTACCGAAGTACCTAGCAGCAGAAGAAGTTAAGGCAGGACGATTTCTCATAATTGCCTTCAATGAATCTGATGTAATGCGCTTAAACTCTATATATGATCGGATATCCGTGATAGCTCAGGAAACAGGTTATGAAATAACGCATGAAGTTGTGGACGCAGTTTTTCGACCGCCATCCGCGTCCAATTTATGACTCCTGCAATCCCCCTCCTCGCCTTCGCCGCATCGCCGCTGCTGACCGGCAGCTTCGGCGGGTTCGGCCCGAACGCCTACCCCGTCCCGCAACAGGAACCGCCCGTCACCCCAGCGGCTATGCCTTCTCGATCTGGGGGCTGATCTACCTGGCGCTGGTCGCCACGGCATCATCGGCCTGCGCCGCGGCGATGACTCCGACTGGACCCGAACCCGAGCACCCCTCGCAATCAGCCTCGCCGTCGGCGCCATCTGGATCCTCGTCGCCAAGGCCTCGCCCGTCTGGGCGACATTCCTGATCCTGATCATGCTGACGGGCGCCCTCGTCGCCCTGCGCCGCGCAGGCCCGTCCGACCCGTGGGCACTGTCCACCCCGCTCGGCCTCTATGCCGGCTGGCTCACGGCGGCGAGCGCCGTCAGCCTCGGCCTCCTCGCCGCAGGATACGGGCTGGTGGGCGGCACCGCCGCCGCCCTCGTCGCACTGGCCCTCGCCCTCGCCGTGGGTCTGGCAACCCTCCGCACCCGCCCCGGCCTCGCCTACGCCGCCGCCCTCGCCTGGGCCTTCATCGGCGTCGCCGTCCGCAACTGGGGCGATTCGACGACCCTCACCGCCCTCGCAGCCGTTGCCGCGGCGGGCGTTCTTGCGTGCGCAGGGGTCCTACGATCCTCTCACAGGACTCGCACATGACTCCCACGCGTTTCGCACACTTATTTCAAGTGCTTGCGAAGCCGCGACGGCGTCGATTTCGTCTTCCCCTTGTACGGGTTCTGATCGGCCTGAGACCGCATCCAAAGCCGGATCGGAGTCCCCGGCATATCGAAATCCACCCTCAACCCGTTTACGAGGTATCGGCTGTAAGCCTCTGACATCTCTTTGGGATTCGAGCACATGACCACGAATCCCGGCGGCCGCGTCTTCGCCTGCGTCATGTACCGCAGCTTGATCCGCCGCCCCCCCGGAGCCGGGGGTGGATGCGCCTCGACCATCGCCCCAAGCCATTGATTCAGCTTGGAAGTTGTCACGCGCCGGTTCCACACGTCATGCGCTTCCAGCACCGCATCCTTCAGCCGATCCAGCCCCTTCCCGGTCTTCGCCGACACGGTCACAAGCTTGACCCCCCGCAGCTGCGGCAAAAGACGTTCACAAGCCTCTCTAAGCGCCAGAATTTTCTCGTTTTTCTCCGATTCCGCGTCCCACTTGTTGACCGCAATCACGACCGCCCGGCCTTCCCGTTCCGCAAGGTCCGCAATCCGCAGATCCTGCTGCTCGAACGGTATGGCGGCGTCCAGCAGAACCACCACCACCTCGGCGAACTTCACGGCCCGCAACCCATCGGAAACGCTAAGTTTTTCCAGCTTCTCCTGGACCTTCGCCTTCTTGCGCATACCCGCCGTGTCGAAGATCCGCACCGGCAACCCGTCCCAATCCAGCCGGACCGAGATCGCATCACGCGTGATCCCCGCCTCCGGGCCAGTCAGCAGACGATCTTCGCCGAGCAACCTGTTGATAAGCGTGGATTTCCCGGCATTCGGCCGCCCGACCACGGCCACCTGGAGCGGCTTTTCGAGCGTCGGGACCCGCGGACCTTCGTCGGGCTCGTCGTCCGAAACATCCACGTCCGTCTCAGGCGCGGTCTCGGCCACCCGCTCTTCGGCTTCCGCAGCCAGAGGCCTGAGGATGCTGTACAATTCCGGCATGCCTTCGCCGTGCTCGGCCGACAGCCTCAGCGGCTCGCCCAGCCCGAGCGCGTAGGCCTCGAGCAGCCCCGCCTCGGCCGCGCGACCCTCGCACTTGTTGGCGGCAAGGATGACCGTCCCGGCCTTGCGGCGCAGGATCTCGGCGAACACTTCGTCCACCGCAGTCACCCCAACGCGGGCGTCAATCACGAAGAGACAGGCGTCCGCCATCTCGACCGCGCGTTCGGTCAGGCGCCGCATCCGGCCTTGGAGGGAGTCGTCCGTCGCGTCCTCAAGCCCGGCCGTGTCGACCACGGTGAATCGAAGGTCGCCGAGCTTGGCGTCACCCTCGCGCAGGTCGCGGGTGACGCCGGGTTGGTCGTCGACCAGCGCCAGGCGCCGCCCGACGAGCCGGTTGAAGAGGGTGGACTTGCCAACGTTGGGCCGTCCGACGATGGCAAGAGTGAAGCTCATGGGCGGGCGCTCCGTTTGATCAGAGGCCGCCCTTTACCGGACGGCTCAGCGGAAGGCCAGAAGCTGGCCCTCCTCGCTCACGACATAGAGCGTCTGACCCGCGACAACCGGGTTCGTCGTCGCTCCGCCAGGCATCTCTACCTCGGCCACCTGTACGCCCGTCACCGGGTCGAAGGCGCGAAGCCGGGCATCGGACGACGCGACCCACAGGCGGCCACCGGCCAGCACGGGGCCGTAATGCTTGAACACGGCCTTGCGGCGGCCGACGAGGTTGCGCTCGAAAAGCGGCAGGGGCGTATCCCAGATCCGCTCTCCGGTCGAGGCGTCGAGGCGGATCAACTCGTTTTGGTCGCTGACGGCGAAGACCGAGCCGCCGGTGACGACGACGGGCGACATCGCGCCGTCCTCCGCGCTCCACAGACGCTCTCCCGAGGTCAGGGCGAAGGCATTGATCCGGCCCGAAGGCGAGCCTGCATAGACCGTCTGCCCGTCAATCACCGGATCACCCGAGATGTCCGTGATCCCGGCATACACCCTGCCCGCCCGCGAGCCTGCGACGCTGGTGGTCCAGCGGCTTGTGCCGCCCGACAATACGCCGCGCAGTTCGCGGCTGGCATAGGGGAAGACGACCATACCGTCCGAGACGGCCGGCGCCGCGCCGCCCGCGACACCCGTCGGCGCAGGCGTGCCGGTCTCGGTCCACTGAACGCGGCCGGTCGCCGCGTCGATGGCCCAACCCGTCGCGTCCCGCCCGACAATGTAGACGGTGCCGCCGCTGACCGTGGGGGCCCCCGCCGCCGCAGCTCCCAGGTCCTGCACCCAAATACGCTGACCGGTGGCAGCATCGAGCGCCAGAAGTTCGCCATAGGCGGTCGAGACGTAGAGCGTCCCGTCGGAGACCGCGAGGCCCGTGCCCGTCGCGCCGCCATCAGCCTCGCCGACGGGGATGACGCTGGCGGACCACAATGGCTGGCCGGTCAGCGAGTGCGCCATCACGCGGGCGCGGCTGTCGATGGTGAAGATGCGCCCGTCAGCCACGACCGGATCGGCAAAGATCCGGTGGCGGCGATCCTCGGCGCTGCCGATCGAGGCGGCAAAGCGCAGGCTCGGATTCGGTGCGAGTGCCGCGTGGGGCAGATCGTGGTCCGGGGCATAAGCCTTGTGCGTCCAGTCCTGCGCCGCCACCGCCGCCGGCAGCGACAGCGGCACCGCACGATCGACCGCGACCGACGTTTCGTCCTCGCGCAGGTCCATCCGTTCGCCCAGAAGGATCTCTTCGCGGTCGCCGCAGCCCTGCAGCACCAGAAGCGCCGCGCCGAGTGTCAGCCCGATCCGCGTCATCATCAAAGTCCCCTTATCCCTCGGCCGTCTCGAGCGACCCGCCGAGCGCGACAATCAACTGCCGGGCTCGGGCTTGCAAGTCTCGCGTCGCGGCACCGTCTTCGAGGATACCGCGCAGCGTTTCGATCGCGTCGGACGTCTCGCCCGCGCGCATTTCGGCAATTGCCTGCTGTTCAAGCGCCAGAAGGCGGTAAGGCGCGCCGGGAATCGTCAAGGGCTCGACCATGTCGATAAGCTCCTGCGGCTCGGCACGATCCTGCCGCAGCATCGCGGCCTTCAGCGTCGCAAGCTCGCGGTAGAGCGCAGGGATCGACGCGTCGTCGCTGATCTGCATCAGCACGTCGAGCGTCTGCGCCTCGGCCTCGTCCGTTTCGAGCGTGTCGGCCGCCAGCATCGCCAGAAGCGCCTGCCGCGTCCCCTCGGCGTCGATTGCCAGCAGAGCCTCACGTCGCGCTTCGGGCGTTTCAGCGTCCAGGGCAGCGACGATCGCATCCCCGAAGGCGCGCGCCTCAGTCCGTTCGGCGCTGCGCCTCCATTCGACATAGGCCGCCGCCGCGACAAGCAGCACGACAGCCAGGATCGCGATCCAGCCATAGCGGCGCAGAATGGCGAACAGCCGGTCGCGCCGAACCTCTTCCGAGACCTCGTCGATGAAACTGTCGGTGTTGCTCACCCTGGACCTCTTCCGCCGCTGTCGACTGCGTCTTAGCGCGGCAATACGCGAAACACCACAGGGCCGGAAACCGCCTTTCGACCATTCGCGTGACGAAAATGCGCAGGCCTCACGGGGTCAGGCGACCTCGTCCTCGTTCGCCTGGCGGCTCCAGAGCTGGGCATAGCGGCCGCCCCGCGCCAGGAGCGCCACGTGCGATCCGCGCTCGACGATCCGGCCGCCTTCGAGGACCGCGATCTCGTCGGCGTCTACCACCGTCGACAGTCGGTGCGCGATCACCAGCACTGTCCGCCCTTGCCCCATGGCGCGTAGTTCGGTCTGAATGCCGGTTTCCGTTTCGGTATCCAAAGCCGAAGTCGCCTCGTCCAGCAGCAGGATCGGCGGGTCCTTCAGTAGCGTTCGGGCAATCCCCACGCGCTGCTTTTCGCCGCCCGACAGTTTCAGGCCGCGCTCACCCACTTGGGTGTCGTAACCCTCGGGCAGGCTGGCGACGAAGTCGTGGATGGATGCCGCACGCGCCGCCGCCTCGATCTCGGCCTGACTCGCGTCGGGGCGACCGTAGGCGATGTTGTAGCGGATCGTGTCGTTGAACAGCACCGTGTCCTGCGGGACGACCCCGATCGCGGCATGAAGGCTCTCCTGGGTCACCGCCCGCAGGTCTTGTCCGTCGATCCGGATCGCGCCGCCGCCGACATCGTAGAAGCGAAAGAGCAGCCGCCCGATGGTCGACTTCCCACCGCCCGATGTCCCCACAAGCGCCAGCGTGCGTCCCGGCGGAATGGTGAAGGACACACCGTCCAGCACCTTTCGATCCCCGCCATAGCCGAAGGTCACGTCGTCCAAGACGATCTCGCCGCCGCGGACCTGCAACGGGCGCGCATCCGGTGCATCCCGCACTTCGGCCGGTTGTTCGAGCAGCGCGAACATCTGCCCCATGTCGACAAGCGCCTGCCGAATCTCGCGATAGACCGTGCCGAGGAACCCCAGCGGCACGGTGATCTGGATCATGTAGGCATTGACCATGACGAAGTCGCCCGTGGTCAGATCCCCCGAGGAAACGCCCGCCGCCGCCATGGCCATGACCCCGACGAGGCCCACCGTGATGATCAGCGCCTGCCCGAAATTGAGCGCCGCCAGCGAATACGAGGTCCGCAGGGCGGCGGTCACGTAGCCTTCCATCGCGGTGTCGTAGCGGTTCGCCTCGCGCCGTTCGGCACCGAAATACTTGACCGTCTCGAAGTTCAGCAGCGCATCCATGGATTTCTGCGCGGCATCGTTGTCCTGCCGGATCATCTCGCGCCGGATGCGCACCCGCCATTCCGTCACCGAGAAGGTGAAGGCGACGTAGGCCACGATCGTCGCCGCCACCACGGCCAGGTACCGCCAGTCGAACACCACGGCGAGAATCACGCCCACCATCGCAAGCTCGAGCACCAGCGGCCCGATCGAGAACAGCAGGAAGCGCAGCAGGAACTCGACGCCCTTGACGCCCCGCTCCATGATCCGCTGGAGCGATCCTGTCCGCCGCTGCACGTGGTAGCGTAGGGACAGGCGGTGGATATGCTCGAACGTCTCGAGCGCGAGCGTCCGCAGCGCCCGCTGCCCGACCGCCGCGAAAAGCACATCGCGCAACTGCTGAAAACCGGTGTTCATCGCCCGCGCCACGCCGTAGGCGATCGTCAGCCCGATCGCCCCGGCGCCAAGTGCCCAGGAAGGGTTCGCCCCCGCCTCGCCCGCCAACGTGTCCACCGCCGCCTTGAAGAAGAACGGGACCGTTACGGCGACGAGCTTGGCGACGACAAGCGCCGCCATGGACAACACCACGCGAAGCCGCAGGGCCGGCGCATCCTTGGGCCACAGGTACGGCAGGACGCGCGTGACGATGCCAAGGCCTCTCGCCTCGCGGTCCGCTTCCGTGAAGTCTGTTGACCTGGGGGACATGCCCCTTCGATTACCCGGCGCTCGTCGGTTTGACCAGAAGGGCCGCGCCGGTCAGTCCGGCACCGCGAAGATCTGGCCCGGATAGATCAGGTCAGGGTTGCGAATCTTGTCGGCGTTCGCCTCGAACACCCGGACGAAGGACAGCCCATCACCGTAGTTGCGCTCGGCAATGGCCCAGAGGGTAAAGCCGGGCTGCACGGTCACGCGGCGGACGCCGTCCTCGACCAAGCCGCGCAGGGCATCGAGGGAGGCAGCCGATTCCGGGCGGAACGGCGTTTCGGCGCGCGCGACTACTTCACCCTCCGCGTTTAGCTGATCCACGCGCAGGCTGTAGGTCCGTTCCTCCAGTGTCGGAAGATCGAGCCGCCATTGCCCGTCCGAACCGCTCCGCACGGCGTCGAGCGGTCGATTGTCGAGATAGGCGCGCACCGACGACGTCTGCGGCGCGCGAC
>NZ_JBELKF010000263.1:0-2502 GCF_042089775.1 Palleronia sp. | reverse complement strand
TAGAGAGTCTTGAGGAGTTCAAAACTTGTCTGATCTTTCCAGGCAAGTACGATCTGCTTTCTCTGAGTTCTCTACTTTCCGAGAGTGTGCAGGTAAGTTTCGATATTGCCTATGACCTCCCCGACCTTGAATTGCTTGATTCTTTCAAGGGCAGGCTGGCAGCTATCATCACATCCACCTCGTCCCCGATGTTCCTGCAAAAAGCTTCAGAGGATCTGTCCGGACTCTTGGATGAATTCCGTCAGCTGTCGCCACAAGCCATTCTATTAAAAGAGAATCGCGGAGGCAGCCGAGTGTTTGATGTCGACATAGATAGTGTAGACGAGGTTCCGGCCCTTCTAAGTGAAACGGTCAACTCGGTAGGTGTCGGGGATGTTTACTCTGCCGTATTCGTGTCCATGCTTGGCGGGGGCATCTTTGATGCCGCGTGGAAAGCTTCGCGCGCTGCGACCTGCTATGCCCAGACAACCTATCCGGACGACTTCAAAAGAGATGTCCTGCGCAGCTTCGCCCTCACCGTCGACCAAATGCGGGGCCTTGGTGGAACGGTCCTGCCTTGGCACGCCCGACCTGAGTTTCAAATATATTTCGCCGCCCCAGACTTTTCCTATATCGACCGGATGCACATTGAGGAGGCTTTAGCGGCGTTAGGTTATCATAACTTTCGGATTCGCCGTCCGGTACAAGAGAATGGAGAGCTGGAACTGCAGAGTTCGATGCACGATATGCGGACTGCATATCTTGGCGATCTGGGTCTTTTAGCCGAGTGTGATCTCGTTTTTGCGCTACCTTTAGAACGCGACCCTGGCACTCTTGTTGAAATCGGACTAGCCCTCGCAGCAGGGAAACCCGTAGTGACTTACGATCCACTTAAAGAAAATGCCAACACCATGGTGATAGCTGGAAGCACGGTCTACTCTGAAAGGCTTGATGCCTGCTTAAATGGCATTTTCGAAGCTATATCTAGGCTGAGAGCCGTGCGCCCATGAAGCAGGCTCTTGCAATGGTTTCCGGCGGGCTCGACTCAACTACCGTCTGTTATCTTTTGGCTCGGAATGGGGTCGAGGTTCGTCCCATCTTCTTTGACTACGGCCAGCACTGCGTAGAGACGGAATGGGCGAAGGTAAACGAGGTCCTCCCAAAACAGGTGCTGCCGCCCGAGCGCCTGAACATTTCAGATGTTTTTAGAAACTCGTCGTCGCGGATGATAGTGGAAGCGGACCTTTGGAAGGAGACCATCTCCGATGATGATCTCTATATCCCATACCGTACGATGCTGTTCTTTGCCGTGGCGGCGGCGCGCGCTCAGACGCTGCAAGTTCTCGACGTGTATTCTGGCTTTATCAACAGCAATCATGCAAAGGAGCTTGATTGCAGTACCGCATTCATGAACGGTCTGGATGAGCTTTCAGAGGGCGTCGGTGCTGTACGTTTCCATGCGCCGTTCCGAGAAAAAACTAAGAGCGATGTTGTTCGACAAGCTTTAGAGCTAGGGGTGCCAATCGGCCGCACCTTCTCCTGCCAGGCGTCAAGCTCTTTCCCTTGCGGTGCTTGTCCCAACTGCGTAGAGAGGCTCAAGGCGCTGGTTGAAGCAGGCGTTGCCTGATCGGGTTTGATTGAATGTCACAGCAACCGGACTGTTCGGACGCTTTGTTCGCAGCGCGATGCATCGCAGACCGTGCTTGCCAAGCCGGCGTTTTGACATCGCGAACCTTCCGCAGGCCTACCTACAATCATATGGGCGCAGTACTAGCCGACTCTGTCCTTCAAGCAGGGCTGAACTATACTAAAGTTGTAAAGCCGCGCGTTGAGGCGATTCTTGAAACCTTTCCACATGCCGAGACCACTAGTGCGCTAAATAAAGTTATCGCACACCATGGAAGTCAAGAGTTCTTGCAATGGCAGCATGGCGAAAAGGTCGCGCGTTTCGAGGGGCTGGCTCAGTTTATGACTGAGGTCGGAATTGATAGCACAGATCAATTGTGTGCAGCTCTTGGGAGCGACGCTTTCCGATCAGGTATTCGGCGCCTGAGGGGAATTGGGCCTAAAACCGTTGATTATATGGCATGTTTAGTCGGAGTGGACTGCATTGCTGTTGATCGGCATATTCGAAGTTTCGCCGAATTTGCTGGCTTGGAACGGGCTAGCTATGATTACCTGCGCGACGTGTTTGGTTTTGCAGCGGACTTATTGTCGATCTCCCGACGCGAGTTTGACGCAAGCATTTGGTATCATCAGGCGAAAAAAACAGCTCGACAGCAGTCGTTCGCGTTTATCGAATAACCTCTACTCATGAAATTTGCGAGGCTGTCGTGCAGCCATTGTCCGAGGAGATGGTTCGTAAGGCGGCGCGGTGTTCCGCAAGCCTTATGCCAATTGGTTCCGCCTCCTCTCAGCTGCGCGATTGACGAAGCTCTACATCAGGCTGACCGTGGTCGAAGGTAGCAGTTCACGTGGGGTTTTGTGGTGCACAATGCGGTGCACATTTTGCGCTCAGGGCTT
>NZ_JBELKF010000262.1:0-2509 GCF_042089775.1 Palleronia sp. | reverse complement strand
GGCCTGCGCCTTCACTTCATCTGGCCAGCGCCGATGCCCCGACGCATGAATCTCCGTATCCGCCCGGTTGAGGCCGCCTGCCTGATGTCGACGCTCCGAGTTAAGGCACGTCCATAGCGACGTCGTTAGCGACGTGTCTTATGGAGGTGGTGATGCTGGGCGAGGTTTTGGGTGTCGAGCGGCGCCGACGGTGGAGCGAGGACGAGAAGCTCGCGATCCTCTCGGAGGTCGGCATCGCCGGTGCCACCGTGACGCAGGTCGCCCAGCGACACGAGATTACGCGGTCGCAGGTCTACGGCTGGCGGCGGGATCTGAAGAAAAAGGGCTTGTGGGCGCTGGATCGCGGGGCCGTGTTCCTGCCGGTGGATATCGGCGCGCACCCGGAACCGGCGAGCGTGCCCGCACCGCCGCGATCGGTCCCGGTCGAACTTCGGCTGAGCAACGGTCGTTGCCTGAGGTTCGACAGCGGCATGGACGGAGAGGCGCTGACCCGGCTGATCCGGGCCGTGGAAGCGGCGTGATCGGGCCGGGCACGGGGGTCCGGGTCTACCTCGCCTGCGGCGCCACCGACATGAGGAAGGGTATCGCCGGTCTCTCGGCCATGGCCCAGGACGTTTTGCGCCAGAAGCCCGCGAGCGGCGCGGTCTTCGCGTTTCGGGGACGCCGAGGTGATCGTTTGAAACTGCTCTACTGGGACGGCCAGGGCTTTTGCCTCTATTACAAGGTGCTCGAACGCGGTCGCTTTCCGTGGCCGAACACCGAGGCCGGGGTCGCGCGCCTGACCTCGGCACAGCTGGCCATGCTGTGGGAAGGAATCGACTGGCGGCGACCGGACTGGGGTGCGCCGCCGGCCCGGGTTGGTTGAATTATCCATCTGTTTTGGCGTGTTTTTATGGCGCTGACTGGGGTGCAGTGGTAGACATGGGCATGTCGACTTCCGCCCCTGATTTGCCCGACGATCCCGCCATCCTGAAGGCGATGATCGTTGCCTTGCGGACGGAGAATGCGCAGATCACGGCCACGTTGCGGGCACACGACCTGCTGGCCCAGGCACTGCGTGTGCGGATCGCCAAGTTGAAGAAGCAGGCCTTCGGGAAGAGCTCGGAAAAGATCGAGCGCGAGATCGAACAGCTTGAACTGGCCCTCGAGGATTTGCAGGTGGCGATGGCCGAGGTGGAGGACACGCCCCCGGCCGACGAGGACGCGCCGGACACCGAAGACCAAGGCCCGGCAACCGCCGAGCGCGGGCAACGCCGCCGTCCGAAGGTCTCGAAGGATACGCCGCGCGAACGCCGTGAACTCGACCCCGGCGACAGCTGCCCGGACTGCGGCGGCGAACTGCGCGTGGTCGGCGAGGATGTCAGCGAACTGATCGACATGATCGCGGCGCAGCTGAAGGTGATCGAGATCGCCCGGGTCAAGAAGTCCTGCCGGCGCTGCGAAAGGATGGTCCAGGAGCCTGCGCCGAGCCGTCCCATTCCGCGGAGCATGGCCGGTCCGAACCTGCTGGCCTACGTGCTGACCTCCAAGTTCGACGACCACGTTCCGCTCTACAGGCAGAATGAGATCTTCGCCCGCATGGGTGCGGATATTCCGGACACGACCCTGGTGGACTGGTGCGGCGGGGCGATGAAGACGCTGGCGCCGTTGATCGAGAAGATCGAGGCCGAGATCATGTCCAGCGACCTGCTCCATGCAGACGACACCCCGATCCGGGTGCTCGATCGCTCTCGACGGGACAAGGGGCTGGGCAAGGGCGTCAAGCAGGGCCGTATCTGGACCTATGTGCGCGATCAGCGACCCTGGGCGGGCCAGGACCCGCCGGGCGCGGTCTACTACTTCTCGCCCGACCGGAAGGGCGAGCATCCCCGGAAGCACCTCGAAATGAGCAGCGGTATCCTGCAAGCGGACGCCTATACCGGCTTCAAGGAGCTGTACGAGCGCCGCGCGGACGGCACCGTGCAGTTCTGTGAGGCTGCGTGCTGGGCGCATCTGCGCCGCGATTTCCACGACGTCTGGACATCCACCAGATCTGAAATCGCGAAGGAGGCCCTCGACCGGATCGGCAAGCTCTACGATATCGAGCGCCGGATCGCCGGCCAGTCCGCCGAGGTTCGGCGCGCCGTCCGGCAGGACAAGTCCAAACCACTGGTCGAGGCGTTCCGCACCTGGGCCGAACGCCAGCTCACCCGCATTCCCGGCAAGAGCGACCTTGCCAAGGCGTTCCGCTATGGGCTTGGCCGGTGGGACTCCTTCTGCCTATTTCTCGACGACGGGCGCGTGGCCATAGACAACAATCCCGCGGAGCGTGGCATGCGGCCGATCGGCGTCGGCCGCCGCAACTGGCTCTTTGCCGGCTCCAATACCGGCGGCGAAACTCTCGCCCGCGCCATGACGATCATCGAGACGGCCAAGATGAACGACCTCGACCCGCAGGCCTACCTCGCCGACGTCCTCGATCGCATCCACGATCACAAGATCAATTGGCTCGCCGAATTGCTGCCGTGGA
>NZ_JBELKF010000261.1:0-2510 GCF_042089775.1 Palleronia sp. | reverse complement strand
TCCTCTACGCCGCGATCAGCGACGTGCGCACGCTCACCTCGATCGGGATTCAGCGGAGCGGTCTTGCCATCGCCTGGCAGGGTGCGAAAAGGCTCAACTGGATCGGCAAGACGTATTTCGCTTGCCGCCGCATCGCGTCCCCGGACATCAGGATCGTGCCCGTCGTTATCTGACAGGGTTCAGCGATGATCGCTGCGCAGGAACGCCGCTTCCTGCTCCAACGCCTTTCCGCTTTGCGCGAGCGCTTCATGCACGACGGCGGCCGCCCCTGACAGGGTGTCTGCTGGCGGGGCAAAGCGGCGGGTGATCTCCCACAATTCGCGGCTCCCCCGCTTCGCGAGCAGCTCGGTCCAGCCGGGGGCAAGATGAAAGCCGAGGCATTTCACCCCGGCCGCCTGTAGGCGCGCGTGCTCGGCCAGTCCGACGCCGTCGTAGTCGGGGAAGTGGAACAGGCGTGGCGCGACCTGGCTCCGCGAGAGCCAGCCAAGCACGAGCCCGTGCAAGCGGCCTGAATACCACATGACGCTGCAGGGCTCATCGGTCGGCAGCCACGACAGGTCCTCCAGCATCGCCTGGTTCTCGACAAGCCAGAGCGGCTCCTTCGAGGTCCAGGTCGTGGCCGCGTCGATCGGCATGGCCCCCACCGCCCCTTCGCCATCCGGGGTTAGCGATAGGCGGCGTGTGCCGTTCCACCAGCTTGCGCCGCCGACGGCCCTGAGGATCGGGTAGCATCGCCCCAGCCCGGTGGCGCCGGTCTTTGTCGAGCCGTTCGAGGCGAGGTTGGCAGCCCGTTGTCCGGCTGCAAGCTCGGGATCATCGCGGTAGCGGGCGAGGTGCGTCGAGATCACCGAAGCGGATTTCGCGCGGTAGACAGCCCCGCCGCCCCGCCGCTCGAGCACGGCGCCCCCTGTCTCCGAGATGAAGCGATCGAGGGCCCGGCGCTGCTTCACGCCGAGGCTCGAGGCGGGAATCTCCCCCGCCTCGATGCGCTTGAGAGCGCGCGCCAGGTCGAGGCTCACGCGACCTCCACAGCGTCGTCCTGCGCCTCGTGCGGCACGATCTCCCGCCAGCTGCTCGGCAGGATGATCGGCTTGTCCTTGTGCAGCCGCACCGGAACGGACCAGCGCGTCGACGTCAGCGGCAAAGGCGCCGCGAGGATCATGATGAAGCCGAGATCGGCCGCCGTCGCCACGAGGCTGCGCTGGTTCCTCACGTCAAGTGAGGATGCCTCATCGAGGTAGCAGACCCCCATGATCGGATCGCCGCGCTCGCGCATGAGGCAGAGGAACGACAACCCGGTGACCAGCTTCAGCATGATCGAGGTGCCGTTGCTCTCGGCCTTCGAAAGATGGGCGAGCGTCTGCGGCGCCTGACCGCGCCGGGTCAGCCGGAACGACAGCTGAAAGAGATCCGCCACGCGGATGCCGTTGCGCTCGCCTTGCCGTATCAGAAGGTCCTTCGCGCTGTTGATGGCCTCGTCATCCAGTGTCGACGCCTGGCTGAACAGGTCGAGCGCGTCGTCGGCGCTGCTGCGCGCGCCCGCGTCGAGCAGCGCCCGGATCGCGCCGGTCAGCGCCTTGTTCTCGACGACCTCGATCCGGAACTGCTCGATGTCCGAGATATGTCGCTCGCCCACGAGGCGGTTCAGCCGCGAGACTTCCCGCTTCACATGGTCGAGGTCGTCGTTGAGCGAGGTCAGTGCGCTGGAGACCTGCGTGACGGCGATGCGCGCCTGCTTCTCGATCACCTGGGCCTCGTCATCGAGGTGACGACCGAACTCGACGAGGCGCTCGATTTCCTCCTCCTGCCCCTCGGCGTCGCTGAACTTGGTCAGCCCGCGCGCATGGATGTCGCGCAGGATGGCGAAGATATCTTTCTCGACGCGCAGAAGCCGCGAGCAATCCTCGTTGTAGCGCTCCAGGGCGTCGGGAAGATCAGCCATGGCGATCGTGACCTGATCGAGAGGATCATGCGCCATCTCGGCCAGCAAACCGAACTTGCGCTGCTCGAGCGGCTGCATGTCAGGCCGCTTCACCCGCAGCGCCTCGATCTGGCCCACCTTGGCGTTCAGCTCTACAAGCGCCCGGCCATTCGCGTCGCGACGGGTCTGCAGGGCCTTCCGGCGCGCCTCGATGCGCGCGCTGTCCGCCTCGAGCCCCTTTCGCGCGTCGGCGATCTCGCGTCGGGCCGTGACCCGAACGTCCGCGGAATCCCGCAAGGCGACCATCCGACGGTAGTCGCGGATCTCGCCCTCGACCCGCCGGATGTCCTCCCGGAGCCCGGCATGTCGCGCCTTCTGACGCTCGATGTCGCGCGCAACGCCGAGCTGTTCGGTGAGCCGGTCGATCTGGGCCTTCTCCTCGGACAATTCGACCCGCAGCTGCGCCGGATCGACCGTCCGGACCCGCGCCGGCACGGAGGCGAGATCCAGCTGCAGGCCCGGCAGGGTCAGGCGAGACCCTTCGGCCACGGCCTGGAGCGCTTCGGGATCGAGGATGTATGCGCCCTCC
>NZ_JBELKF010000260.1:0-2511 GCF_042089775.1 Palleronia sp. | reverse complement strand
CCAACGCCACGCAGTACCGGATCACCGTCAAGCGCGAGCCCGGTGGCGAAGTCTCGGGCTTCCTGCATGACAAGGCCACCGAGGGCACGGTGATCGAGGCCACGGCGCCTGCGGGCGATTTCCACCTCGCCGAGCACCCGGAGCGCCCCGTCCTGCTGCTGTCGGGCGGGGTGGGGCTGACGCCGATGGTCAGCATGCTCGAAGTCATCGCCGACCGGCATCCGGGCCTGCCGACATGGTATGTTCATGCCACGACCAGTCGAGCGAACCACGCGCTCGACGCTCATGTGAGCGCCTTGGCCAAGCGCCATGGGCATGTGTCGACGGCCACCTTCTACGAGGATCGCGTCATGGCCGAGGATGCGTCGGAGGGCCGTATCACGGTCGATTGGCTGCGCGCGAACACGCCCCTGCAACAAGCCGAGATCTACTTGTGCGGCCCCAAGCCCTTCATGCGCGATCTGGTGACCGGGCTGCTGCAACACGGAATTCCGGCTGATCGGATCCACTACGAAATATTCGGTCCGAGCGACGAGGATCTGGCGGCCTAATCCATAGGGTGAGCGCCCCTTGCTTCCTGTTGGAGGGCAAGGGGCGGAACTATGCATGGCACTTCGCGTCTAGGCGAAGTTATCTCAGGCTTTTTCCGCTCTTGCCCAAGCCGTCGCCCATGAGCGACAGAGGCTCGATACGGGTGCGGTGTAGATCGCCTCGGCGTCTGCCGCATCGTTCTTCTCTGGTTGCCGCCCGTGGTGCAAGTCGCCTTTGCCTTTGCCCATCCATGCCATCAAATTCGGGCATAGCTCTCTGAGGTGCAGTCGGGGGCATGGGCGTTCAGCGTATGAAATGTGTTCATTGATCTGGATCAATCCTCAGGATTGATCATTGGCCGGTGTCGTCTCGTGATCTCGGCACCGGCCAAAGCCCATCAGCTGTCAGACGCCTCTATCTCGCGCGCCTCGAGCCAATCGCGCATCGCGTCGATCTCCTGCTGCTGCTCGGCAATGATGTGGCGAGCCAGCTCCATGTTCTCCGGGTCTGCGCCTGCGGCGAGCTGGATGCGTGCCATGTCGATTGCGCCTTGATGGTGTGGGATCATGCCCAGCACGAAAGCGACATCGGGATCTTCGTGCTGAAGACCGGCCATCATCTCTTCATGCATCCCCATCATCGATTGCGCATATGCGTCTGCAACGGAGGCGGCATCAATCTGCGCCGCAGTGCCTTCGGGTAGCTCTTCACCCTCTCGCAAGGTTGCCATCGCCTGTGGCCCATGCGGATGCTCGACCGAGTAGGAGTGCGTCGCCATCTCGGTCTGTTCGGCTTGGATCTCTGCCATGGTCTGGGTCTCCGACCCGTAAAAAGCGGCATGCAGGCCCCAATAGGCGGTCACGAAGAGCACCAGCGCCGAGGCAAGACCGATCGGCACGCCGATCAGGGCCCGTCTGATCCAGCTCCAGAAGTGCAGCTCGCGAGTATGATCGACCGCGATGACGACGATGATCGCCATGATGAGCGCGTGACCGATCAGGTCGACCCTGCCAAAGGGATAGACAGCGGCGTTGAAGATTACGAAGAGCGCAATCGCCGAGAGGCGTCGAACCAGCGGTGTGGCGAGAAGCCCGAAGCCCATGGTGAATTCGGCCACGCCCGCCATTGGGATGAACATGTCGCGCGGGATGCCGAAGGTCAGGAACGGCTTTTCCAGAACCAGCGGATAAAACCACTCCGGATAGGCAAATTTCTCAAGGCTCGACCACATCAGGGCGATGGCCACACCCCAGCGAAGCACCTCGAAGCGGTGCTTGCGCCACTCCGGTCGGTCCGAAGCCTCGAGCACCAGATAGGCCGCGACGGCGACGCCGAGGGCCAAGTAGTCGAGCAGGTGAAACGGATCGTAGTCCCGCAACGCCAGCACCCACAGGAAGATGATCCCTGCAGCCGAGAGCGGCATGGTCTTGCGCGACACAATCCCCGCGGCGATGAGAAGCTGCACCCAGCTGACCCATTCGGCCGGTGTCTTGAGATCGGGGGTCAGATAGATGCCGCCGACCGAGAAGATCGCGACAAAAAATCCGGCGATCACGATGCGGACGAAATCGTCGAGACGGAACCACAGCGGGTTCGTCACCCGATCCATGACATCCAAGGTTGCCTCACCCACGGCACTGCGCTCGACAAGCCGGGTCGCAATGAAGAAGACCAGAACGAGCACGATCCCGCTCCAGAAGAAGGGATCAACGAGCGTGCGCGTGATTGGCGCCGGCGCCGCATCAACGATGTAAGGTGCGAACCATTTGACATGAGCCGACGCCGCAGCGGGCACAAGCGCTCCAGCAAGGGCGAGGCCTGCGCCCAGACTGGCGTTGCGGGTGAGAGGGGGTAGCATCGAAATGCCCTTTCTGGAGGAGGGGTTGGTTGATCAGATCTTCACGCTCATAGAGGCAAGATCGATTGGGCCTGCCGCTGGCGCGTGAGAGGGAAAAGTGGAGCGGGAAAGGATCGTGCCTT
>NZ_JBELKF010000082.1:0-14907 GCF_042089775.1 Palleronia sp. | reverse complement strand
GATCCGGCTGGACCTGAATGCCTGCACGATGGACGCGGTGGTCGCCGAGGCCGAGTGGCAAAGCCGCAAGGATGCGTGGCAACCGCCCGAGATCCACAACCAGACGCCCTGGCAGGAGCTTTACCGCACCCACGTAGGCCAGCTTGGCGAGGGCGGCTGCCTAGAGCTGGCGACTGCCTACCGCAAGGTCTGCAGCGACCTGCCGCGCGACAATCACTGAGCAAGCGGGGCCGGCCGCGCGCCGGCCCCTGTCGGTCTACCTGTACCAGAGAGCGATCTCGGGGAAGGTGATGACCAGTGCCAGCGCCAGCACCTGCAAGCCGATGAACGGCAGGAGCGAGACGAAGATCGTGCCCAGCGAGATCTCGGGTGGCGCGACGCTCTTGAGGTAGAAGGCAGCCGGTCCGAAGGGCGGCGACAGGAACGAGATCTGCATGTTCAACGAGAACAGCACCCCGAACCAGATCGGATCGTAGCCCAGTTCGACCACGATCGGCACGAAGATCGGCACGGTCAGGAGCGCGATCCCGACCCAGTCGAGGAACATGCCGAGCACCGTCAGGATCAGCATCATCACGATGAGGACCACCAGCCGGTTGTCCGACACCCCAAGCAGAAGCTGCTCAATGAACTTGATCCCGCCCATCAGGTTGTAGACCCCGATCAGGGCCGTCGCGCCGACGCCGATCCAGACGATCATGCCGCAGGTCCTGAGCGTCTGCAGTGCTGCGTCCGACAGCAGGGTCCAGCTCATCTCGCCACGCAGGATGATCGACAGCATCACGCCGATCACGCCGATCGCCGAAGCCTCGGTCACCGAGGCGATGCCGCCGTAGATCGAGCCCAGAACGAAGATGACCACCATCAGGGGCAGGATCAGCCCTTTCAGCAAGACCAACCGTTCTGCCAGAGGCCGGGTGTCGGTCTCGGTGGGTACCGGCGCCTTGTGCGGCTGAAGGTAGCCGGTCAGCAGAATATAGCCGGCATAGAGAGAGGCCAGCATGATGCCAGGCACGAAGGATGCGGTGAACAGCTCACCGATGGAGACGTTCGCGGACAGGCCGAAGATGATCAGCACGATCGACGGCGGGATCATCGTGCCAAGCGCACCGCCCGCGCAGACGATGCCGATGGCGAGTTTCCGGTCATAGCCCAGCCGAAGCATCTGCGGCAGCGCGAGCAGGCCCAGCAGCACGATCTCGCCGCCGATGATCCCGGACATCGCCGCGAGGATGACCGCGACCAGCAATGTCTGCACGCCGACTCCGCCGCGAATGCGTCCGGCCACCAGGCGCATCGCATCGAAAAGGTCGCGGGCGATGCCGGACCGGTCGAGCAGCGAGGCCATCAGCACGAACATCGGTACCGAGACGAACACGTACTGCATGATGAATGAGTAGATCCGGGTCGTCACGATGGGCACCGCCATCGTACCGAACCACCCGAGGGCGAAGATCAGCGCCACGAGGATCGTGACGAAGGCAAGCGGCATGCCCGTGACGAGCAGCACGAGCAGCATTCCGAACATCATGAGGCTGCCGCCGCCGATGCCGAGCGACGAAAGATCAAGCATCTTCGAAAGCCCTCTTTTCAGCTGCGCCTTCCGGCGGGCTGTCATGCGGGTCGCGCCGAAGATGAGCGATAGCTTGCAATGCGAACTGCACCGTCATGATGCACAGCATGAGGAAAAGCACGGCCTTCACGATCGCCGGGGTGGGCGGGTTCCAGGCACTGCCGCTGGTCTCGAGCCGGAAGGTCCCCGAGGGCGTGTAGAATGCTCTGTACGCCAGGCTCCACGCGGCCCAGGCCATGAGCGCGCAGGCGAGGCCGCCGACGACGCAGATGGCCACGTCCAGCCAGCGCCGGGCTGCGGGTGAGATGGCGTCGTAGATCAGGACGACGCGGATGTGCTTGTCGATAGCGAGACAGTAGGCGCCGCCAAACGCGAAACAGATCGCGGTCATGGCGATCGTCGTCTCGTGTACCCACGATGTCGGCGCGTTGAAGACGTACCTCATCGTCACCTCGTAGAAGGTGAAGAAGGTAACGATCAGGAAGCCGATGGCGACGACCCGCCCGAGCGGTGCCAACGCGGCCGAGAGCGGATCCTGCGTCACGACGGTCTCGTCGCGGACGGTCTCGTCAATTTCCATTGCGGGCCTCTGGTGTTGAAGGCCGGGCGAAGTGCTCGCCCGGCGAAGCCATTAGCGTCCGGTTGCCCTGTCAGAGGAGGCCCTGCTCGGTCAGGTAGCTCGTCAGCGCATCATAGACGCGCTGCGCGTTTTCGGAACGCTCGGCATAGTCAGCCCACTGTTCCTGGGCGATCTGGCGGAATTCGCGCTTTTCGTCCTCGCCCCAGCTGTGGATCGTGACGTCGTCTCGCGCACGCAGCTCTTCGGCGACTTCCTCGTCGCGAGCGGAGATCCGTTCGGCCAGCTCATCCGCGTACCAGACCACCGAGTCGGTCAGAATCTGGCGATCTTCCTCGGACATCTGGTCCCAAGTGGCCTTGGTGATCGACACTTCGTTCAGCGGCAGCGAATGGAAGCCGGGCCAGATCGGGTGCTTGGCGACGTCATGAAGACCCATCGAGTGGTTCGTGGCCAACGTCGTGGCGTCGGCAGCGCTGATCACGCCCTTGTCGAGCGAGGTGAAGACCTCGGACTGGGGAAGGTTGACCGGCGACGCGCCTGCTGCGGCGAAGGCCGACTGCACCATGCCCTCGGGCGCACGCATCTTGACCCCCTGGAAATCCTCGACCGAGTCGATCGGAACCGCCGAGGGAATGGATTCCGCGGTTTGCGCGGCCGGCCCGATGAACTGCACGCCGTAAGGGTTGACGATCTCGTTGTAGAGCTCCGTGCCGCCCCCTTCGTTGAAGAAGGCGCGCAGCTCTTCGGCCGACGAATACGCCCCGACCGGGTTGCCGATCAGCGCGAACGCGGCGTCCTTGCCGGTGAAATACGAGCTGTCGGTGATGTGGCCGTCAAGAATGCCCGCCCCGACCGCATCGAGGGTCTCGTTGTACTCGACGATCGACCCGACTGGCAGCATCTCGACCGAAATCCGTCCATCCGACATCTCGCCGATATGCTCGGCCCAGGCCTGCTGCACCTCGAACGCGGCCGTGCCCGAGTTGTCGCTGCTCTGGAACTGCAGGTCGTAGCTGTCCTGGGCATGTGCGGCGCCCGTGAGAGCCGCCACGGCGACGCTGGCGGCGAAGATTGACTTCAGCATTGAACTTTCCTCCCTAGGTATCGTGATGATCACGCCGAGCTGGCGGATGCCCTGACATGTGTGGACTGTCCAATGACGCGGCGCAAGGAGCGAACCCGCTCGCGCGTTGCGGACGCTGCTCGAAGAACCGGCTCGACACGCGGCGCTCCGCCAGCCCTTGGAAGTGCCCCGGAGCCGAATGCCCGCTCGAAAACCACTGTTGTACAAGTGGCGCCTCGCCCAGCGCCTCGGCACAGGCCTCCGTCGCCCGAATCCTCCGCAAGGATGCACAGGCTACGGCAAGAAGGGACCGCACGGAGCGAAAGGCGGGTTCCTTCTCGTCACCACGACCAAACCAACGATAATTCGGCTGTCACACACGATGAGTCTTGAGTTCTGCATCGTGGCGCTCTGAGATGCCATGCAGCGCCATGCGCTCAATATCGATCAGCGCAGCCAGTTTCGGCCCCAGATTGACGAAGATCCCGACGAGTGCTGCGGGAAAGGTGCCGATGGCCGAACACGGGCGCTGGACGGACAACCTCGTGATCGAGCGGTCTTGGCGCTCGCAGAGATACAGGTGCATCTACCTGAATGGCTTTGAGGCCGGATCGGCGGCCCCGTGTCGGCATCGGCAGATGGATCGACTTCCAAAACACGGAGCGCCTCCCGGCACCCGAAGGACGGATATTGGTCGAGGCCCCTCATGGGCTCGGCCCGTAAGCGGCATGATCAACAGCCAAGCTTGGCAGCGCTGAAGAGCTCGCGGAGACTTGGGGGCCGCCTTGATTTCACCTTCTGTGCGGCGCCTATGAGATGTGCAATCAAGCGAGCGGACCAAGGCTCTACGGTCACCGGCGCCCTTGGTCTGCGGAGGCACCGCATCCGATGAGGCCGCACGCGACCGGCGCAAAGATCGATGCAGCGCCAGCGCGACGCCGCTCAACCTCATATTGCAACGCCGCTCTTCCCGCGCTACGTCTTCGTCGAATCCGTTGGGGTGCCCTGTCTGGGGCTGAGAGGCGCGAGCTAACCCATCGAACCTGATCCGGGCAATACCGGCGTAGGGAACGGAGCACGATCTGGCTCGGCCGAAGGCTGCTGCCTTTTCTTTCTCCTCCCGTCGTCGGTGGGGGGAAGCGATGATGGGATACGCCTCCGCACTGACTATCGCAGGCTCCGACAGTGGCGGAGGCGCGGGCATCCAGGGTGACCTCAAGACGTTTTCGGCTCTCGGGGTCTACGGCACGAGCGCGATCACCGCGATCACCGCGCAGAACACCCGCGGCGTCCTCGCCGTCGAGGCAGTCTCACCCGCCACCGTTACGGCGCAGATCGCCGCCGTGCTCGATGACATCCCGCCGCAGGCGATCAAGATCGGGATGCTTGCCTCACCCGAGATCGTAGTCGCCGTCGCCGCCGCGCTTGAGGGCTACGCCGGTCCCATCGTGCTCGATCCCGTGATGGTCGCAAAGTCCGGCGACGCGCTTTTGGCGAAAGAAGCCGAGGCCGCGCTGATCGAGTACCTGCTGCCCCGCGCGGACGTCCTGACGCCAAACCTGCCCGAAGCCGCGCGCCTGCTGGGCCGCGACGAGGCGCGTGACGCGGAAGAGGCCGAGGCGCAGGGGCGGGCACTGCTTGTGCTCGGCTCCCAAGCCATCCTCATGAAGGGCGGTCACGCTAAGGGGCCGACCTGCATTGACCGGCTGGTGACGGCGTCCGGCGTGGTGGCGATGGAGCAGCCCCGGCTGGCCACACGCAACACTCACGGCACGGGATGCAGTTTGTCCTCGGCCATCGCGGCTGAGTTGGCAAAGGGTGCGCATATCGAGGACGCTGTTCGACGTGCACAGCTCTGGCTGCACGGCGCGATCCGCGCGGCGGACGGACTCGGCATCGGCAGCGGGCACGGGCCCGTCCACCATTCCCACGAGGTTTGGACGTGATGCGGGCGACGGTCCTTGGTGCCGGCGTGGCCGGGCTTTGCGTGGCGACGGAACTTGTCGCCCGAGGCTGTGAAGTGACGATCTACGATCCGGCGCCCCGGCCGGGGCCGCACGGCTGCTCGTGGTGGGCCGGCGGCATGCTGGCCCCCTTCTGCGAGAGCGAGACGGCCGAAGAGCCTGTCGTGCGGCTGGGGCAAGAGGCGGCCGATTGGTGGGAACGGCAGGGTGTAGCCGTCGAGCATCGCGGCACGATCGTGCTGACGCTCGGCCGCGACCGGCGCGAGCTCGACCGGTTCGCCCGCCGCATCGAGGGGCACGACCGGCTTGACGCCGACAGCCTCGCAGCGCTCGAGCCGGACCTCGGCGGGTGCTTCGACCGTGCTCTCCATGTTCCCGCCGAAGCGCACCTTGATCCGCGCGAGGCACTGAACCACCTCCGCAACCGCCTGGAAGAGGTGGGCGTCACGTTCGTGGCCGAGCATGGAGGCGCTTCGGGCGCGACCTTCGACTGCCGCGGTTTGGCGGCCCGGGACGCCCTTCCAGACCTGCGCGGTGTGAAGGGCGAGATGGCGGTGCTGCGCAGCCCGGACATCCGCCTCAGCCGTCCTGTCCGGCTGCTCCACCCACGATTCCCGCTCTACGTGGTCCCGCGCGCGGGCGGGCTCTTCATGCTGGGCGCGACGCAGATCGAAAGCGACGACCGCCGGCGGAGCGTTCGCTCGGTCCTCGAACTGCTCTCTGCGGCTTACGCGCTCCACCCCGCCTTCGGCGAGGCGGAACTGGTAGAGATCGGTGTCGATGCGCGCCCTGCCTTTCATGACAACCTGCCCCGCCTGCGACGGCGGGGAGACACGATCCACGTCAACGGCCTGTTCCGCCACGGCTTTCTGCTCGCGCCCGTGCTCGCGCGGATGGCGGCGGAGGCGGCCTGCGACGGGACCAGACCGGAGTTGATGGATGAAGATCATGATTAACGGCACCGCGACCGAGGTACGGGCCGAGACGCTCGGCGCCGTTCTAGGCGAACTCGGCTACGGAGACGCCAAGGTCGCCACCGCCGTCAACGAGAGCTTCGTGCCGGCGACGGCGCGCGAACAGACGGCGCTCTCTCCCGGCGACCGGGTCGAAATCGTCGCACCAAGGCAGGGAGGCTGAGATGCAGCTCTACGGCACCGAGATCGCGTCGCGCCTGATGCTCGGCACGGCGCAATACCCCTCGCCCGCCATGCTGGCCGATGTCTTCCGCCGCTCCGGCGCCGGGATCGCCACCGTCTCGGTCCGCCGAGAAGCGGGCGGGGAGCGCGCCGGCGCCGCATTTTGGAATCTGGTGCGCGACCTCGGCGTGAAGGTCCTGCCCAACACCGCGGGCTGCCATTCCGTCCGCGAGGCGGTCACGACCGCGCACATGGCGCGCGAACTCTTCGATACGCCTTGGATCAAGCTCGAGGTGATCGGCCATGCCGATACGCTGCAGCCCGATCCATTTGGGCTGTTCGATGCGGCGCGCATCCTCGCCGAAGACGGGTTCCAGGTATTTCCCTACACGACCGAGGACGTGGTGCTGGCCGACCGCCTGCTTTCGGCCGGGTGCGAAGTGCTGATGCCGTGGGGCGCCCCCATCGGCACCGGGCTGGGCCTGACCAACATCTATGGCCTGCGCACGCTCAGGGCGCAGTTCCCCGAGGTGCCGATGGTGGTCGACGCCGGGCTCGGCCTGCCCAGCCAGGCGGCGATGGCGATGGAGATGGGATACGACGCCGTGCTATTGAACACCGCCGTTGCCAAGGCGGGCGATCCGGCGGCGATGGCCGATGGTTTCGCCCGCGCGGTCGAGGCGGGGCGCCTCGCCTATCAAGCCGACCCGATGGAGCCGCGCGACATGGCCGCGCCGTCGACGCCGGTCATCGGCAAGGCCTTCCTGACATGAGCCTCGACCGGTTCTACCCGATCTTCGACAGCCTTGATTGGCTCGAACGGTCCCTACCCCTCGGCGTGAAGCTGGTGCAGCTGCGCATCAAGAACATGCCGGAGGCGGAGTTGCGGCAGGTCGTGGCGCAGGCACAGGCGCTGTGCAGGACGCATGGGGCCGTGCTGGTGGTGAACGACCACTGGCGCTTCGCAATCGACGAGGGCTGCGAGTGGGTGCATCTGGGACAGGAAGATCTGGACACCGCCGATCTGTCCGCGATCCGCCGGGCCGACCTGAAGATCGGCATCAGCACCCACGACTACGCTGAACTCGACCGAGCGCTCTCGCTCGCGCCGGACTACGTGGCGCTCGGCCCGGTCTACCCGACGATCCTGAAGAAGATGAAGTGGGAGCGACAGGGACTGGGTCGCGTCGCCGAATGGAAGCGGTTGATCGGCGACATCCCCCTCGTCGCGATCGGTGGGATGAGCGTCGAGCGGGCAGCGGGCGCGTTTGAAGCCGGAGCCGACATTGTCGCGGCGGTCACGGACATCACGCTGCATGACGATCCCGAAGCGCGCGTGCGCGATTGGATCGAGGCAACGCGATGAGCCGCTACGCCCGCCAGATCGACGTCCCCGAACTTGGGCCCGCCGGACAGGCCCGCCTGCGGGAGGCGCACGTGCTGGTCGTGGGGGCGGGAGGGCTTGCGGCGCCGGTGCTGCAATATCTCGGTGGTGCGGGCGTTGGCCGCATCCGGCTGATCGACCCCGACCGGGTGGAGGTGACGAATCTCCACCGCCAGACGCTCTTCCACGAGACCGACATCGGCCGCCATAAGGTCGAGGCGGCCGCGTGTGCCGTTGCCGCGCTGAACCGGGAGTGCCGTGTTGAGCCGATCGTGGCGGCTCTCGATCCGGCCAATGCCGAAGCCCTTTGCGATGGCACGGATCTGGTGCTCGACTGCGCCGACAGTTTTGCCGCAAGCTATGTCCTCTCCGACACCTGCCGCTTCGCCAACAAATCGCTGGTCAGCGCCTCGGTGATCGGACTGGACGGATACGCCGGCGCATTCTGCGGCGGCGCACCGGGCCTGCGCGCAGTCTTTCCGGACCTGCCTCAACGCGCCGGCTCCTGCGCCGAGGATGGCGTGCTCGGTCCGGTCGTGGGGATCGTGGGCGCGCTCCAGGCGCAGATGGCGATCGCGCTGCTGGCGGGGATCGACCCGTCACCGCTGGGCCACCTCGTCACCGTCGACGGGCGGAACCTGCGCTTCGGCGGCTTCCGCTTCGATGGAGCGCCAGAGCCCGCCAGCCAGCCCCGTTTTCTCGCCCCGTCCCAGATCGCCGAGGGTGATTTCCTTGTGGACCTGCGGGCCGAGCAAGAGGCGCCGCTGGTGCGACCCGATGCCCACCGCCTGCCCGTCACGGCCTTCGGGCCGGACGGACCCGTCCCCGCTGCCGGCCAGCGCGCGGTGCTCTGCTGCCGCTCGGGCCTGCGCTCCTGGGCCGCGGCCGAGCGCCTCGCCGGCGTCTGGGACGGAGACATTTTCCTCGTCGCCCTGGGCGACCCGACCGGAGAGACCCCATGAAAGCCAGACTGACCGCCCTCGCCCTTCTCGCCGCAACGCCTGCCACAGCACAGGACGAGATGACCGTCGTGCTCGACTGGTTCGTGAACCCCGATCACGGCCCCATCGTCATCGCCGAGGAGCAGGGTTACTTCGCCGAAGCGGGGCTCGAGGTCGAGATGATCGCCCCGGCAGACCCCGCCGATCCGCCCAAGATGGCCGCTGCCGGGCGCGCGGATCTGGCGATCTCGTACCAGCCGCAGCTGCACCTGCAGGTCGCCGAAGGCATGCCGCTCGTCCGGGTGGGCACGCTCGTGGCCACGCCGCTCAACTGCCTGCTGGTGCTCGAGGACGGCCCGATCGACGAGATCGCGGACCTTAAGGGCCGGAAAGTCGGCTTCTCGGTAGCGGGGGTCGAAGAGGCGCTGCTTTCGTCCATCCTCGATACCAACGGCCTGACCATGGACGACATCGAGCTTGTCAACGTGAACTGGTCGCTGTCGCCTGCGCTCATGTCCGGGCAGGTCGACGCCGTCATCGGCGCCTTCCGCAACTTCGAACTCAACCAGATGGAGATCGAGGGCGTGCAAGGCCGGTGCTTCTACCTCGAAGAGGAGGGCCTGCCCGCCTATGACGAACTGATCTACGTCGCCAACCCCGAGACGATGGACGCGGACATGATCCGCCGCTTCCTCGCGGCGACCGAGAAGGCGACGCAGTTCATCGTCAACCATCCGCAGGAAAGCTGGGAGATCTTCTCCGGCACCTCCGTCGAATTGCAGGACGAGCTGAACGAAAGGGCCTGGACCGACACGATCCCGCGCTTTGCCCTGCGCCCCGAGGCGCTGGACCAGGGCCGTTACGCCCGGTTCGAGGCCTTCCTGAACGAAGCCGGCCTGGTGGAGGGGACACGCCCCGTCTCGGACCTCGCGGTCGATCTGGGGGCACAATGAGCTACGGCACCACCTTCCCGCTCTGGCGCGAAGCGGCAGGCGAAGCGTGGCGAGACTACACCCGTCACGCGTTCGTCCAAAAGCTGGGGGACGGTACGCTCCCACGGGAGGCTTTCCTGCGCTATCTCGTGCAGGACTACGTCTTCCTCGTCCACTTTTCCCGCGCCTGGGCCTTGGCCGTGACCAAGGCCGAGACTCTGGAGGAAATGCGCACCTGCGCCGCCACCGTCCACGCGCTTCTCGACGACGAGATGCGCCTGCACGTCAAGACCTGCGCGGCAGAGGGCGTCTCCGAGGCGGAGCTTTTCGCGGCGCGCGAGGCGCCGCAGAATCTCGCCTATACCCGCTACGTCCTCGATGCCGGCCATTCAGGCGACTTCCTCGACCTGATGGCCGCCCTTGCCCCCTGCGTGCTCGGCTATGGCGAGATCGGCGCGCGCCTGTCGGTCGAGGCCGGACGAACCTCCTATTCCGACTGGATCGAGACCTACGCCGGCGCCGACTACCAGCACACCTGCCACGAGATCGGCGCGCTGATCGATGCGGCCGTCGCCCGCCGCCTTGGAACGAGCCCCGAGGACAGCCCCCGCTGGCCCCGCCTCTGCGCGCGCTTCGAGACGGCGACGCGGCTTGAGGTCAACTTCTGGGGCATGGGCCTGCCCGGATGAGCGCCGCGCCCGCGCTGTACCTGTCCGGGCACGCGACGATAGACGGCACGACGATCTTCGGCCCTCTCTCTCTTGAGGTTCCGGCAGGGAAATGGACCTGCCTGCTCGGCCCCTCGGGCGTGGGCAAGTCCACGATCCTGCGCCTGCTCGCCGGCCTTGGGAACGAAGTTGCGTTCGAGGGCGAGGTGGCGGCCGATGACGGGGCGCCGCTGGAAGAACGTGTGGCCCTGATGGCGCAGAGCGATCTGCTGATGCCCTGGCTCGATGTGGCCGCGAACGTCACCCTCGGCGCCCGCCTGCGGGGCGATACGCCGCAGCCGGACCGGGCGCGCGAGGTGCTGGAGCGCGTGGGGCTCGCCACGCATGCCGCCAAGCGCCCTCATGCCTTGTCAGGCGGACAGCGGCAGCGGGCGGCGCTTGCCCGGACGTTGATGGAGGACCGGCCGGTCGTGCTGCTGGACGAGCCGTTCTCGGCGCTCGACGCGAAGTCGCGCGCGCTGATGCAGGATCTCGCAGCCGAGCTGCTGGCCGACCGCACCGTCCTGCACGTCACCCATGACGCCGCCGAGGTCGCCCGGCTGGGACACACCATCCTGCTGATGACGCGGCACGGCATCACGTCCGTCACTCCGCCGGAAGCGCCCATGCCCCGCCTCTACGACGCGCCCGAAACGCTCGCATTTCAGGGGCACCTGCTGCGACTGCTGATGAACCCCCGATGAGACAGGCGGTTCGCATCGCAGGCGTCGCGCTCCTGGGCCTCCTGACATGGCAGGCGGTCGTCACGCTGGCCGAACTCCCCCGGTTCATCCTGCCCGGCCCGCACCTCGTCCTTGCAACGCTGTGGACCAGCCGGTCGCTCATCGCCGAGCACGCGCTGGTCACGGCAGTCGAGGTCCTGATCGGCCTCGGCCTCGGGGCAGCCTGTGGTTTCGCCTCGGCGATCCTGCTGGCTGCCTCGCCGCTCGCGCGGTCGCTGCTGCGTCCGATGCTCGTCTTCAGCCAGGCTGTGCCGGTCTTCGCGCTGGCGCCGATCCTGACGCTCTGGTTGGGCTACGGGCTTTGGTCCAAGGTGGCGATGGCGCTGCTCATCATCTACTTCCCCGTCACCTCGTCCTTCTTCGACGCCCTGATGCGAACGCCACCCGGCTGGCTGGAACTCGCCCGCGTTATGAACGCCACGCCCGGCCGCACGCTGTGGCGCCTGCGGGTGCCGGCCGCCCTGCCCGGCTTCGCGTCGGGCCTACGGCTCGCCGCCGTCTATGCCCCCATCGGCGCGATCATCGGCGAGTGGGTCGGAGCATCCCGCGGGCTCGGCTACCTCATGCTTCTGGCGAACGGGCGCGCAAAGATCGACCTGATGTTCGCGGCGCTGATCGTCCTCGCGATCCTGACGCTCATGCTGCACGCCGCCGTCGACGCGGTCTGCCGGCGCCTTTGGGAAAGCTGAGCGGCAGCCAATCCAGCCCGCGCGTTCGCCGCATTCGGAGGGCGACTCGCGGGTGTGCGGGCTGGGAGGGACCTTCGATTGAGCGGTCATTCGGCTTCGACGCCGCCTTTGCGGGCTTAGCGCAGCACCCTTTTTGATTAGATCTATGCCCTCGCGCCCAGGCAAGAAGTGGCTCTGTGACTGCGGGTCTCGTGAAGACGCTGCATGCAGCCAAGAGAAGTGGGCGGTATGCGATTCACCGTGCACCCACGTGGCCGGTCGGATGAGAGAGCCGGCCGTTTGATCCGGATGAGGCCGCTTCGGCCACAGCACGGCCGCTAGGCGCGCCAGTTTTTGCCGCGACATGAAGATCCGGCAAGTGCCACTCCTGAACTGGTCAAGCTGACCTCCGCCCTGCGCCGCGGCGAATAAAGTTGTATTCCTGAGGAGGGCGCGAGCGAGGTCTTCTTCTTTCTCGGTGTTCTCGCAGTCTTCTTGCTGCCGTCATCGAAAAACGACGTCGCCGCGGCTCCGCCCGCAGGTGCATGGTTGGAGGGACGGATGCCTTCTCTCGGTCCAGCTGCTCCACGCTGCACAGCTGTTGCTCCGCCTGTTGGCAGCGGGCTTGATGTCGACTGGCCTGCCGGCCCTCACGCTTCCCAATCTTGGGGCAGATCATCGCGATCCGCGAGCGAGCAGGACGCCGGGATGGCGACTGCCGATGTGTGCCGCAAGCACGGCGCGCTCTGACCTTCCACGAGTGGAAGGCCAGGCACTGCGGGATCGAGGTCTTGAACGTTCTTTGACTGAAGGCGCTTGAGGAGGACGACGCGAAGCTCTTGGCCGAGGCGATGACGTACAACCCGACCCTGAAGGAGGTTGCCGCAGAAAGATGGCAGCGGCCGGGTGTCAAACAGGTGCTCGTGGCATCCACCGCGTGAGCCAGCGCCGGGCGCGCAAGGCTCTTGCCGGGGAGCGATCGAGCCGATCCGACTATCGGCACGTTCCTGTGATGCCCGAGCAACAGGGGATAATGGCAAGGCACAAGAAGCTCAGGCGGCTCAACCGCGAGGCCGAGAGCCTGAGCGATACGGAACAGCTGCTCGCTGGGACGTACAACGCGGTGATTTGATCGCCGTTATCAGCGACCCGGATGACACGGGTTAGCCAAGGAGCAGCATTTGGAACCGATTGGCGGATGAGCACCCGGCGGAGACCGTCTGCGCGCGCCTGTTTCCTGCCGTGATTTGCTCCGGCGCAAAGTCGGGAAGTCGGGAAGTCGTGGGGCGATTAGGTTGTCGGCATCACACCCGGACAAGAAGGAACATTCGATGATCCGCACGATGATAAACGGCCTTGCGCTCGCAGCTTTGCTGGGAAGTGCCGCTTATGCCGAGACCCACGAGGTCCAGATGCTCAACCGCAGCGACGACGGAAAAATCATGGCCTTCGAGCCGGGCCATCTGCAGGTCGCGCCGGGCGACACGGTCAAGTTCGTGGCCACGGACAAGGGCCACAATGCCGAGTCCATCCTGGAAATGTCGCCAGAGGAGGCCGAGGCGTTCAAGGGCCGCATCAACGAAGAGATCGAGGTCACGCTGGATACCGAAGGGCTCTACGCTGTGAAGTGTGCCCCGCACTTCGCGATGGGCATGGTGATGACCATCGTCGTCGGCGACGTGACAGAAGTTCCGCCCGAGTTCCTGGCAGGCCGTATCCCGCCGAACGCGATGGATCGCTTCGTTGTCCAGATCGAGGAACTTGGCCTCTAAAGAACGCCCCGCTCGTTAAGGGCAGGTGTTCCACGCAGTCGGCGCCCGAGGAGGCAATGATGGAAGAAGAACCGGAAATCAAACTTGAAGCCCAGGCCACGCCGCAGGCAAAGCGCGACTTCAAGCCGACCCGCCGCGGCATTCTGCGGGGCACGGCGCTCGCCGGTGCTGCGGCAATGGCGGGAAGCTATGCGCACGCCGCCCAAACCCGCGCGCCACTGCCCCCCTTCGCATGCCCGGCGCGCCGGTCGTGAAAGCACAGGCGGAAGCAATCGCCCGCGCGGACCCTGCTGATTTGTCCGGGCTGGAGCGGGTCCGCCAACGGCTCGTCTCTCCGCCGGGAGCGCCCGAACACGAGCAGGTCGCCAGCGGCCCGCCCAAGATCGTCGAGGTCGAGATGACCGTGCGCGAACGGCTGATGGTGGTGGACGAGGATACCGGCGCGACCATCTGGGCGCTGTCCTATAACGGCTCGGTCCCCGGCCCGCTCATCATCGTGCATCAGGATGACTACGTCGAACTCACGCTCAGAAACGCGCCGAACAGCATGATGGAGCACAATATCGACTTCCATGCCGCCACCGGGGCGCTGGGAGGCGGAGCACTGACCCACATCTATCCGGGCGAAGAGACGGTGCTGCGTTTCAAGGCCACGAAGCCGGGCTGCTTCACCTATCACTGCGCGCCCGGCGGCGCCATGATCCCCTATCACGTCTGCCACGGCATGAACGGGGCGATCATGGTTCTGCCGCGCGACGGGCTGAAGGACGGCGACGGCAGTCCTCTACGCTACGACCAGATCGCCTATATCGGCGAGCAGGACTACTACCTGCCGCGGGACTCCAGCGGGAACTTCATCCAGTATCGCACGGCCGGCGAAGATTATGCCGACAGCCTCGAGGCGATGCGTAGCCTTACCCCGACACACTCGGTCTTCAACGGTGTCGTGGGCGCGCTGACCGGCGGCGGAGCGATCCGTTCCGAGGTGGGAAAGACGGTTCTGATGATCCACAATCAGGCCAACCGGGATTCTCGCCCCCACCTGATCGGCGGGCACGGCAACTATGTCTGGGAAACCGGATCGTTCAGCGATGCGCCACTGACCGGGCTGGAAACCTGGTTCTGCCGGGGCGGTTCTGCGATGGCGGCGATGTACACCTTCGAACAACCCGGGCTCTACGCCTACGTCAATCACAACCTGATCGAGGCGGCCCTGCTGGGCGCAACTGCGCACTTCGTCGTTCAAGGCGAGTGGAACAATGACTTGATGGAGCAAGTCGTCGCTCCGCGGGCCTCTGTAGCCTGATGCAAAATGCAGCGCGACAATGGGGACGGAAATCGTTCACTTTGTCGCGCTGCCGCATGACCTGAGCCCCGTTTCTTCCTCCAGTTTGAGGTAGAGTCCGCTCCAACGAGGAGACGGACAATGAAGAGATCAAGGTTC
>NZ_JBELKF010000259.1:0-2520 GCF_042089775.1 Palleronia sp. | reverse complement strand
GGCGAATGTTGTTGGTGGAGTTATTGTCCTTAAAGAACCTGCGGCGCTTTACCGACGACACGACGAAGCTTTAACGGGGATGTATGCGAAGGAAACCGTAACCGGGCGAGTCGCTCGTGCGAGGATGGTATCGGCAAATCATTATCTGTTCCTAAGTGAGGTGGCCGCCGAGTGCAGCCATTACATCCTGAATTTACGCGCTCGGGCAACAGAGACATTCCAAGCGGCAAGCTTTTTGGAGGCCGCAGAGGCATATCAAAAGCTCTCCGAAATTCAGAAGTTTCGTCATCGCCTATATGGCTCAACGAGTCTTTCGGAAAGGGCTACGTGCCTATATAATATTGCCAAAAGTGGCGGATATACCGGTCCGCCCTTTTACGCGATGGGAGTGAAGAGTGCTGCAAAGGATCTGGCGCGAGTGATTGTAGGCAATGCGCTGTGATCAGCATATTCCTTCCCGACCTTCGCGGTGGTGGAGCCGAGCGCATCCGGATTGTCCTTGCCCATGAATTTGTGCGCGCTGGCCATAATGTAGAGTTCGTACTGATGCAGGCGCAGGGAGAGTTACTGAGCGAGGTACAGGAGTACTTTCCCGTCCAAACACTTGGCTGTAGACGTATGCGTCAAACGCCGATGCGTCTTGCGGGATACCTCAGGGAACGACGTCCCGTTGCGCTTCTAGCCGCCATGTGGCCACTGTCAGTCATTGCTCCGGGAATGCGGCTTACCGGCTACCGAGGCCGCGTCGTCTTATCTGAGCACGGCATCCTCTCTGCCCAGTATGACAGTTGGGGCCGCACCCATCGCGCAGCACTTCGTAGCAGCATGGCATCCGCCTCTCGGTTGGCCCATGCACGTGTGGGCGTTTCTTCCGGAGTTGCTGCCGATATGGCGGCGTTGTCGAGCATCCCGCGCAGAAAGATTGATGTGATCTACAACCCCGTGTCGCCTCACCCAATACCAAATACACGAATTACGGAAAGGATCGATGCGCTGTGGAACGTACCACGTGGCGCACGGATCGTCACAGTTGGCAGCATGAAACCGGTGAAAAACCACTCTTTGCTCTTACGGGCCTTCGCTAAACTGAAGCGCCTGGACGCTAGTCTAATGTTTGTGGGAGCAGGAGCTGGCGAAGCAGATTTGCGCGCACTGGCTAACGAGTTGGGGATCACGCAACAGGTGATCTTCGCCGGCTTCCATCCCGATCCAACACCTTTCTACCAAACCGCCGATTTGTTCGTGCTTTCGTCCGATTATGAGGGGTTCGGCAACGTAATTGTCGAAGCCTTGGCCACCGGAACACCTGTGGTATCAACCGACTGTCCCGCGGGTCCGGCAGAGATTTTAGAAAATGGCAAGTACGGTCACCTTGTCCCAGTTAACGATGCACAGTCTCTTGCAGATGCTATGCATGCGGCACTCGTCGAACCATATGATCCCGACTTCCTAAAGAAACGCGCATCCGACTTTGCTCCGGCGATTGCGGCCAAGCGTTACCTGGAATTGCTATGTCCCTGATCCCTACCCTGTACCTCACCCGTAACGGGCTTCTCGAGCCACTGGGCCAGAGCCAAGTAATGAGCTATCTCCGCGGGCTTTCGCGCGATCATTCCATCACCTTGGTCACCTTTGAAAAGCCGGAGGACTGGGCGGATAATGCTGCGATGATGCGGGCGCGTGCCGACTGCGCAGCTTACGGAATAGAGTGGTACCCACAGCGCTTCCGCAAAAGCCCGCGGCTGATTGCTCCGGCTTGGGGCCAGTTGGTGATGGGAGCCGTAACGCTGCGTCTTGTGCAATCCAAAAAAGTTAAGCTGATCCATGCGCGCTCCTACATGCCAGCCGTGATCGCGTGGGCTATTTGGAAACTGACAAGGACGCCCTTCATATTCGACATGCGTGCGCTCTGGCCGGAAGAATTGGTTACAGCTGGTCGTCTTCGCCGCGGCTCCTTGCTCCACCGGACAATCCAACGCACGGAGCGCATCTGCTTGCGCGATGCCGCGGGCGTCGTGTCACTGACCGAGGCGGCCGTTGGCTACCTGAAAGAGAGCTACCCGCGGGAACTTTTAGGAAAGAACATCACCGTTATCCCCACCTGTGCGGACCTCAATCGCTTCACGCCATCAGTCGAGCCGCCAGAAAACTTCGTCTATGGTTGCGTAGGCACGGTACTGAGCGGATGGTTTAAGGTCGACTGGCTCTCAGCCTTTTTTCGAGCCGTTGCCCGGCGCGACCCAAATAGCCGTTTTGAGGTGATCACCCGCGACGATGCCGATGCAGTCCGGCTCCGGCTAGACCCGACCGACAAGCTGTCGAAACTCTCGATCTTAGCCTCACCCCCACAGGAAGTTCACAAAGCGGTGCAGCGGCAAAACGCTTCTGCCATGTTTTATGCCGGAGGTGAGGTTTCGGAACTGGGCCGCAGTCCCACTCGAATGGCTGAGATCCTTGGCTGCGGCAATCCGGTAGTAACGAATGAAGGCGTAGGCGATGTCGCCGGCATCGTTCGGCGCA
>NZ_JBELKF010000258.1:0-2521 GCF_042089775.1 Palleronia sp. | reverse complement strand
GGGTCCAGCCCGTCTTCATTACCGTCGATCCGGAGCGCGACGACGTCGAGGCGCTTGCGGAATACGTGCCCCAGTTTCACTCGGCGATCCTTGGCCTGACCGGCACGTCCGAGCAGATCGAGAGCACTGCGGAGACCTTCAATATCTATTACGAGAAAGTGGACGAGCCGCAGGCGCCGGACGGCTACGCCATGGGACACACATCCCAAGTCTTCCTCTTCAACCCAAAGAACGAGCTGGTTCGTCTCTTCAGCTACGGCACACCGCCATCCGAGATCAGGACGGATCTGGTGGCCCGGATCGCGGGTGATGCTTGACGACCGAGACAAACAGAACTGAGCCGCCGTCTCCACGGGCGCGTGCGGCCCAACATCATGCAAGGATATCCCATGAAGCTACCTGTCGCCTTCAGCGCAGTTACGTTCGCTTTCTCCCTGCCCGCGACCGTTTTCGCCGGCTCGTCAGAGATCACCGTCGAAGATGCTTGGGCCCGCGCCTCGATCGGGATCAGCCGGCCAGGCGCAGCCTACATGACTATCCGCAATACCGGCGATGAAGCCGTGATATTGACCGGCCTCAGCACGGAACTGGCCTTGATGCCTGATATCCACCGGAGCACGACGAACGAGCAGGGCGTCACGTCGATGTCGCCGGCCGACGATATCGAGATCCCGGGAGGGGGAGCAGTCGTTCTTGAACCAGGCGGGCTGCACGCCATGCTGATGCAGCTCCAGCGCCCGATGAAGGAAGGCGGGAGCTTTGACCTGACGCTCGAATTCTCGGATGGCGGCAAGGCGCAGGTCGAGGTGCCGATCCTTGACATTGCGGCGCGAGGGCCGGAGGACTGATGCGGCGACGGACCTTCCTGCGATATGCGGCGGCCGGAAGCGGGGCGGCGGCGACCACGCTCTTCATCGGCTGGTGGCGCGTCGACGGGCCGGGTGCAGCCGAACCGGTCGGCCGGCTCCCACTTCCGTTGACCGGGATGGCGTTCCGCCTGACCGACCACGAGGGACAACCCGTGGGCCCAGAGAGCCTGGCAGGGCGCCCATCGCTTGTCTTCTTCGGCTTTACCTACTGTCCGGAAGTCTGCCCGACGACCCTGTCGGATATCTCGCACTGGCTCGACGGTCTGGGTGACGATGCCGAGACGCTGAATGTCGTGCTGATCACCGTCGATCCCGAGCGGGATACGGTGGAGGCGTTGGCTGATTACGTTAGCTACTTCCATCCTGCCGTTCGCGGCTGGACGGGATCGCCGGCGGAGATTGCTCGCGCCGCCGAAGGCTTCCGGGTCCGCTATGAGAAGGTGCGGGTAGAGGGCGGCGACTACATGATGGATCACACTGCCGGTGTCTTCCTGTTCGATGCCGAAGGAGGCTTTTCGAGCATCATCGACTATCACGAGCCGCGCGAGTTCGCGTTGCCGAAAATCCGTCGCGCGATGAGGAAGGACGGAGAAGGATCTGCATAGTAAGCTCGTTGCACGTCGGGTCTCGGCGAAAACGAGGAGACCGCGGTTCGCGCCGATGAAGCGCAGCAGGACTTGAACCTACAGTTGGTAGAGGTCCTATCTCTGCGCCTCGACAGCTGTTCGACGATTCGGATGCGCGGCAGGAGAGCGGAAATGGCAGACGGCGGAAAGCAGATCGAGTGGCGCGTGACCGGCATGGATTGCGGCGCCTGTGCGGGCAAAGTCCGCGGAGCGGTTGAGCGGCTGCCTGGAGTGGCGGACGTCGATGTCGCACCCATGACGGAGCGCTTGCGCCTGACGCTGGACGAAAGCCGCTCCACGCCCGAGAAGGTCGAGAAGGCGGTGCGGGCCATTGGCTACGGAATCTCTCCCCGCGGCGCTGCGCCGGAGAAACCTAAGGGTGGCTTTGTCCTGCCTGAGGGAGCTTTTCCTGGGTCTGTTGCCGCTACTCCCGAGCAAGAGGAAGAGCCGCAGCAGCCCCGTCCCGCCGAGGAGGCGCAGCCTGCCTGGCACTCCACCCCCAAGGGCCGGCTCGTGCTCGGCACTGGCGCTCTGCTCGCAGCGGCTTGGGTAGTCCATCTCTTAGCCTCGGAAGAGATTGCTCAGTGGGTCTTTGTGCTGGCCACGCTGATCGGGCTCGTCCCTGTCGCGCGGCGCGCCTTCGCGATGGCGCGGATCGGCATGCCGTTCACGATCGAGATGCTGATGACGATCGCCGCCGGCGGCGCGCTGGTGATCGGGGCGGCGGAGGAAGCGGCGCTGGTCGTCTTCCTCTTCGCTGTGGGCGAGATGCTCGAAGGTGTCGCCGCGAACCGGGCGCGCAACGGCATTCGCGCACTGTCACGCCTGGTTCCGAAGACGGCGCTGCTCGAGACGGGCGGGCGGACGCGCGAGGTCCCGGCAGAAAGCCTGAAGATCGGTCAGATCGTCCTGGTGCGCCCCGGCGACCGAGTGCCGGCCGACGGCGAGGTGATCAACGGCACGTCGGGTGTCGATGAAAGTCCAGTGACAGGCGAGAGCGTGCCCAGCCTCAAGGAACCGGGCAGC
>NZ_JBELKF010000257.1:0-2529 GCF_042089775.1 Palleronia sp. | reverse complement strand
ATTGCCGGCGCGGCGCATCCGGATCAGCCCAGTTACCTGGTCATGCAGGCGCGACCAGTCGTCAGCTTGCTTTCGCTGGAGATCGCGCTCTGCTCTCCGTCCGGAGGCGTGCTCCATCAGGCTCTTGACGTTCGAATGCCAGGTCGAAAACTGGCCGAAGGTCTTGAAGCCCTCGGGCGCATCGCGGTTGGCGACATGGGTCCCCCACTTGCGCAGGAAGGCCTCGGCATCGACCGGGATCATCGAGAGTGGGCAATTGTAGGCCGCAAGTTTTTGGCACTTACGCGCCGAACCCCGGATCTTTTTCGCGTTATCCTTCGAGTAGGGGTAATCTCCCGCCTCCAGCCGCTCCACGGCTTCGTCTAGATACATCATGTATTTTTCTCCCTATGCGTTTATGCGTGTAAAATTGACTTGGCTTCGCCAATGCGTTTTGAGGTCATATTTTCGAATTTCGGCACTGATAAAGCGAAATGAGAAAGATGACTTCAAATCGTATTGAGGTGAGTATAGGCGGGCGTTTGCCTCACTTTTTTCCATTCGGCAGAAAATGCGCAGACTGGCCCTGACCGGCTCAATTCGCATTGCCGGGCCCCAGCACGTCGCTTCGACGAAAGCGGATGGACCCGCCAAGGCGGATGGACGGGATGAGATCCTGCGCCGCCCAATTTCGAATGGTCGCAGGCACGCATACGAACTGCTCGGCCAGCTCGGTTGCAGTCATCAGCTTCTCGGACAGGTCAGAGAAGTCTTCCGGACGCTCAAGCTGCTCTCCCTGAACACCCTCAAGTCGTAGAATGTCCATGAAAGCGTAGCGGGGATGGCGCCAAGGACCGGGAGCTTTCGGAATATCGCGGGCCCGGAGGATCGGACGCACGGTATCGGGGTCCAGTCGCCACCGCTTCGCGATCTGGGGAACAGTAAGGACAGGCATGGCTGCCCGACGAGCGGCAGTCTTGCGGAGGTTCGAGAGTGTCTTGCTCATAACCGGAAGATGGGTCCGGATCGGCAGGACAGAAAAAATGAAGAGAAATAGTGCACGATAGTTCTCGCGCACTATTGCAGGTCCTTGTCAGGACGCTTTTCGTCCGGCACCGCCCCGATCCATAGAAATATTCACCACATTGGAATCCGAACTCTTCGAACAACGCGGGTTCAACACGAGATGGGCCTTGCTGTTATTCTGCTTGCGATACCTTTCCAGAAGAACCTGTATCCGCTTTTCGTTTCGCCATTTTTCACGCTGGTTGGCCTGATCTCGAATTGGCAAAAAACGCTCCATGAGACGCGCCGACTTTGCGCTGCACGTTTCAGACAGATCGGCCCCTTCGCGATCCGCCCCCTCGAAGAGATCCGGCTCGAATTGCAGCCGATCGAGTGCCTCAAGAATCTGCGCGATCCGGTCCCTCGACAGCTCCTTGCTCTGCTTCTTGCTGAGCCGCCGCTGGATATCTCGAATGGTCACCTTCGCAGTGCCATCCGCCATCATCACCTCCCGGAGGTTGGCGACCTTGCAGATCTGGTCCCGCTGATCGCTGCCATACTCGCGCATCATCAGGAGCGTGCTCTCCAGATGATACTCCGCATACTTCGTGGCTAGTTCGGCGGTTTCCAGATCGATCGGACGCTGCGACTTTCCGAGCAGGAATTGCAGGATGACGAGGTAGCTGAGAATGGAAAAACCGGTGCGCCGGATGAAGGACGCGGGAAGCGCTCCGTCGCCCCAGCCGGTCCTCAGGCCGCGCCACCACCCCTCAAGGAACGGCAGCACTTCTCCATCCATCTGGTAGGTGCCAAGTGCGTTCTCCTGCGCGCACAGAGCTTGCCAGATTTCCTTGAGCTCCGCCTTCCAGGTGTCAATCCCGTCGCCGCAGAACGACAGGAAATGATCGAACATGTCGGTGTCTGTCCGCGGCTGGGCGATCACGTAGTTGAAGCGCTGGCAGAAGCCGTCGAGCATGCTTGCGGCATCGACGCTGCGCGCCCATGTTTCCCGCACGCTCAACCCGAAAAAGGTGAAGTGCGGGTCCTCGATCTCGAGCTTTGTCTCCTCGCCCTTGAGACGGTTGGCGATTGGCTTGTGCGAATAAGCATCGAGCATCCACGGCTTGATGCGGGTGTAGTTCGAATGCTTGAGGATATTCTGGAACAGCTGTCCCGCCTCGTCCTGATACCAGTAGGCGCCGTTGTTCTCTTTCAAATCGATGATCCATTGGGCGTCGGTTGACCCGGTAGGAAACATCCGCAGGGGGGTGTCATTCCCTTTCGGCAACAGAATTTCCGCTACCTTATCGGTCGCGAGGGTCTTCGAGCTGCCGGACGACGCGAGAGCGATTGTCCACAGGATTGGACGCTGACGGCCAAGCCCATTGATCCACAGAGCTGCTCCGCCTTGGGTCAGGTAGGACGAGGCAATCATGATGAGTTGGAACAGCGGCAGCGCGTAACTCGCGTCCGATTTCAGGAAGAATTTGCAGAGCCGCGCGGGGAACGAGCCCTGCGGGATCAGCCCCTCCACGGAAAGAGCTT
>NZ_JBELKF010000256.1:0-2536 GCF_042089775.1 Palleronia sp. | reverse complement strand
GAGACAGATGACCCCCCCTACCCCTCCGATCCGCTGGCGCGATCGCCAGCCCGCCGGCGTGCAGGACCTCAAGGATCAGGCCCGGCGGCTGCGCGAGCTTCTGGCCAGCACCGCGTCGCCCGTCTCCAGCGCGCAGGCGCTCGAGATGATGGCCCGCGTCCACGGCTATGACAGCTGGGGCCAATTGAACGCGGAGCTACAACGGGCCGAGGCTGAACCGGCGTCCGCCGGGCCGGGGCATACCCTTCTCGAGGGTCCAATCGTTGGCATTTCGCAGGTGGAGGCCGGAATGCGGCTACACCACTATGCGAAACAGTTGGGGTTCTCGGAGAAGATGGCTGACGACGTGATGGTCCTCGCCCGCCAGTGCTTGTCCGAGCTCAACTCGGGCTGGACCTACTGTGATACCCACGTCGGAGCCCTGCTGATGGAGGCCGAGGCGCGCGGAGGCGTATCGCCGCAAGCGAGACGCGCGGTCCAAGCCATGCGGAAGATCCTCGGCGCGGTCGATCTGCGCGAGTTGCCACCGCTTCGGCACCGGCTGCAAGTCACGCCCGGTCCTGATCACGCTGAACCGGGCCCGGAGTGGCAGCAGATCTCGGAGTTGCCCGACGACATCTTCAGACAGCGGCCGCATATGGCCGTCATCGCCCGCAACGACATCGCGGCGAGCGCCGTCATTCGCCACTTCTGGCAGCGCGGAAAGCTGGTCACCGAGGTGCCGAACAACCACCGCCCAAGCGAACAGCTGGTCGAAGCACTCGAACGGCATTTCGGAGAATGCGGTTTGGCCCGCCCCGAGGATGCGAGAGACTTCGTGCGGACCGTCATCCGATCGGTTTTCGAGGATCCTGCCGCGCCGAAGCCCGTTCCGGCGGAGCGGTTGATCCTCTCCATCCCCTGGCGGCCGCATGAGACGGGCTACAGCCTCTTTCTTGCGACAGCGCGGAGCTGGAAGATCGATGTGATCGTGCGGATCACGCCCGCCCGTTACACCGGCACGGCGGCGCGAGAGTTGAAAGCCGTGCTCGCCAACTGCGGCACACTGGTCCTCGGACCGGACACCGTCATGCCGGACTTCGTGCCGGGGCCGGTGGTGGCCAACCGCGGGGCGGACCCCATCCACAGGCCGAATGTGGGGCAAGGCTGATCGGCGGGGGTGGCATGCCACCCCGTCTGCCATTCCGCGATAGACCCATCTTCTGGCGGATAACGGGTCTCGGGATCGCGCTACCTGCCTTCGGGAAAGAGGGCCAACTCCGTGGCCAATTCGAACGCCTGAGCGGTTGTCGGCGCTCCCAGCTTGCGTCGCGCGCTCGCAAGGCGCTGCTTGACCGCGCTTTCGGAAATACCAAGGTGGTGGCTCGCGATCTTTGCTTTGACGCCACTGCCGAAGAGCTGCAACGCGGCGGCTTCGTTCGGGGTCATTTTTCCGATAGCCTGATACTTGTCATGCATCGCGGCCAGACTGCTTTGGATCTCTGAAAGCTCATCGTCAGTGTAGCTGCGATCGCTTCGCGCCGTCATGACGAAGGATCGGCCATTGGTGATCGGACAGATCATCGAGGCGACAGCCCCATGTTTCAGGCCGAATCTCTGCGCCTCCGAAATGACGCCACGGGGGTCTGGCTCGTCGACCTCGCTCCACCGGATCACGCCATTGTTCTTGCGGGCCCATAGAATCAATGGGTCGTAGATGGATAAGACGTTCTCTGTGTAATAATTTATCCACGCTTGCGGGAGAAAATTGAACTCTTTCGCAGGAAACGAATATCGCAGTCGAAAAACGAGGAACACGCCGGCAGGAGCCAACCTTTTTATATCGGACGGTAGGTCGATCATGTGCCCGGGTCCTACTCAGATCGGTACGGTATGGTGCGATGCTCGCGCAGCATGTGGCTGCAAATCATCGGAAAAACAATAGGCCGCAAGCATTGCTATCATGAACAGGGGTTTTTCGCCAACGCCGCTCAAGGTCTCTGCCCGGGAGCACGGTGAGGCGGCGGAAAACTACGTGCTGCGGGTTCTGCGGCAAATCCATTGCCTCACCGCGGCGGGTTTTTCGATCGCGCTGCATGCGAGGTATGGCGTGCCCAGCTACCTGTGGACGAACATGAGCGCTGCGTTTCTCGACCCTTACGATCAGGCCGCCATGTTGTTGTCCGACCCGACCGTGAGGTGGGTGAGGGAAAATCGCGGCTGGACGCATTGGTCGGATCTGCGTGCCATGGATACGTCCGGCGTTTTCGACCTGGCGGACCGGTGTGGGATGAACCACGGCGTGACGGTGTCCATCGGGTGCTTGCGTCGACCGTCCTCGTCTGAAGTGCCACGGTTGACGCTCGGCAATTTCGCCCGGCCCGACAGGCCGTTTCAGCACGACGAGGCGCAGTGGCTGCACGACCAGCTGAATGCCCTTCATTTCGAAACCGATCCGGCGCAACCCCTGTCGAAGGAGGACAGGTCCTTCCTGGAGCGCCTGTCGATGACGATGGTGGGGCATCTCGCGCTGCAATCGAAGTAGCGGCGCATCGCA
>NZ_JBELKF010000081.1:0-15234 GCF_042089775.1 Palleronia sp. | reverse complement strand
GCGGAGAGCTTCCCGGAATTCATCGACATCACTTCGATCCGCCTCTGGCTCCGCCGTTTGTCAACATGACCTAGGGAAGCGACCAGAGCGATGATCAGGGAGACGCCTCTCATCCGGTCGCTCCTTCCTGCTTCATCCGCTGCCATTCGGGGTCGTCCTTGAGCATGTGCTCGTGCCCTTCGCCGTGCTTCCAGCCGATCGACACCAGCCACCAGTTCATCGGCAGCGTGAAAATGAAGCCGACGAAGAGACCCAGCGACCCGAACGTCCAAAATGCGTAGGTGTTCGGCAGGGGCTGCTCTCCCACTACTGCAGGAGTGACGTAGTACATCACCAGTCCCATCCCGAGCATGACCGTGATCATCGAAAAGAACTCGGCCCGACCGCCCTTCAGGATCGATGCAACCCAGCCATTGCCATGCAGGCGCATCGCCCAAGTCTGAACAGGAAGCAGCCAAACGCGTAACCGACAGCATATTCGAACCAGAATTCCTGCCAGAAGGTGAAACCCATCAGCCGCCACCCGCCATTGCGGCCATGATCCCGAGGCCATCGCCACCGACACAATGCGCGGCGGACCCGAAGACCTTGCGCCACGTCGGCCTCGCATAGGCGGTGAAATGGCGCATCTTCAGCTTACCAGCCGGGTACGTGCCGATGCCCGGCGGCCGCGAAAACACGAGGTAAACGGCAATTCCCACGACCGAGAAGAACAGGATCAGGATGGGCCAGCAGGCTTTCAGCGGCGGGTTCAATGCGCTGTTGGCGCTCTGGCCGTCATAGATCACCCAGACCGCTCCAGCGATGCCGATGGCGTGCCAGGGGATTGCGAACCAGGGTTCGGCCATGAACGTGAGAATGTTGGCAACGGTTTCCAGAAGCTCTTCCGTCGTCGGTCGATCATCGGGAGATGAGCGTCTCTCGCCCCGCCGGCGCTGCTGCTGTTCCGTCTGAAACCGTTCAACAATCTGCACCGCCCGGAGTTCCTGCATCAGCGGCAGGAACACCTCGTGCAGCGCGCCGTTTATCGACAGAGGATGCTGCGCATCGCAGGTGCCGCTTTATTCAGACGCCGCAACCGAAGGAGTCAAAGATGACACGTTCGACCCACCAGCCGATCGTCCGGATGCTCGTTCTTGGACTTGCCGTTACAGTCGCGACACCGGTCGCGGCACAGGAGGCCGCGGCCGTCACCGATCCGGAATGTCCCGTCACGCATCAGGACCTGACCGAGGCCTTGCGGCAGAGCGCGGCGCCGGCTGCCGGTCCATCGAACGGCGGGCTCGGCAACAACGAGTGGGCCGCGGTGGTCGACCGAACCGGCACCGTCTGCGCCATCACCTACAGCGGCGAGACCGTGCGCGACCAATGGCTCGGCAGTCGCGCCATCGCGGTCGAGAAGGCGTTCACCGCCAATGCCTTCAGCTTGCCCAATTTCGCGCTGTCGACGGCCAACCTGTATGCCGGAGCGCAGCCCGGCGGGTATCTCTACGGCATCATCACCACCAATCCGGTGCGGGAGGAATTGCTCTACCTCGGCGATGTCGAAACCTGGGGCACGCCTTCCGATCCCCTCGTCGGAGAGATCGCCGGCGGAACCGTAGTCTTTGCGGGCGGCCTTCCGCTCTATGACGGCGGTGAACTGGTGGGCGGGTTGGGCGCCAGCGGCGACACGTCCTGTGCGGATCACAACATTGCCTGGCGCGTGCGCAACATGCTCGACCTCGGTGATGTCCCGGCCGGCGTCTCGCCGTCCGGGGCCGATCAGATCATCTACGACATCGGTCCCAGCGGTAGCAGCGCGTCCGGCTACGGGCATCCCATGTGCGGCCGCAATGCGCCCGACGTCGCAGAGGAAATCGGTGCAGGCTTCGTGCCGGAGTGGAACGAAACCGACTGAAAGCGAGTCCGCGACGACGCGGTCGCGGGTGTCACGCCCGATCCTGCCCGCTCATCGACAGGAAACGCCAGATAAGGATTGCGGCGCCTGCGAAGTAGGGAAGGCCACCGCCCAGGGCCATAAGGACCCCTCCGAGCCGCTGATCCTGAAGAGGCGTCAGCCCCCAAGCGCCGCCACAGATCTCGGGCGCATAAATCAGCCCCGGCGCGGTCGCCAGCAGCACGCCGAGCATCGACATATGCATGAAACTCATCATCAGGGCCAAGCCGCCGGACCCCGCCGCCGCGCGGCCGGGCGCGAGGCCAGGCAGCCAGACCAGCGTTCCGGCAACGAGGAAACTGCCCTGCTGCATGGCAAACGCCAAGGGCGACAACGCGGCCGCTTCATGCAGCCCCGGCACATGCCAGCCCCATACGACCGCAAGCTCGGCCATCGAGACTCCGATGGCCAACAGTGCGCCCGCGCGCCTCGGAGCGAGTCCCGACCGTGCCAGCCCGAGCGCCAGCAAGGGTGCCGCGCCAAGCATCACGCCCAGATGAAGGATCATGTGCCAAGAGAAGGAGATGCGGGCCAGTGACGGCAGCGGGCCGGACCACAGCGCGGCCAGCAGGACGGCCGCAGCACCAAGCGGCCAGTGGCGGCTACCGGTTCGGAGAGAGCTGGCTGCGACCGCCATCGATCTACTCAAGTGTGTAGAGGTAGGCGGTGACGTCCAAGGCTTCGGCCTCCGTCAGCCCCACATCCGGCATGGCATTGCCCGGCACGACCTGCTGCGGGGCCAGCAGCCACTGCGCCATGTTTGCGGGCGTATTCTGCATGACGCCGGCGATGATCCGCCGCCGGGCCATGTGGTTCAGCGGCGGCCCCACCAGCCCCTGGGCCGTGTCGATGCCGGGAATGATGTGGCAGGTGCCGCAGCCATTCGCCACGATCAGCGCCCGCCCGGCCGAGATGTCCCCGATCTCGTCGGCACGCTCCGAAGGGCCGGGCTTTTCGTCCGGCCAGTAGCCCGGCAGGAACAGAACGACCAGCAGGGGAAGGATCAGGCTCCGCACAGGTTTCTCCAGACTGCGGCGACGGTGTTCGCGCCGATCGCGATGAGGAACAGGACGCTGCCCCAGACCCCCCAGACGGCCATGTAGCGCGTGCGTCCCTCGCCCGCCTGCATCACGCCGCCGGAATGCTGCATCTTCTCGTGCCGCGTTTCGCGAAGAAGATGCGCCGAGGCCGCCAGCGCCACCACGGCTATGACGAGTGCGGCGACATTTACGACGACGATGGCAATCGCCGTCGCCTCCCAATTCAGGATGAAGCCGCGGGGTCGCGCTTCGACCAGGCAACCCAAGCCGCCAAGCGCCGCGTTGCCGCTGAGCTGCAGGCTCCATGCTACGGGCGCGCCCAGTAGCGCGAAGGCCAACAGGCTGCGGCTGATCCGTCCCCGGTCGGGTGCCGGATGGCCGATGTCGAATTCTGCTTGATGCGGTTCGGTCATGCGATCACCAGAAATACGGGGCGACGTAGAACGAGAAGAACACGGTCAGCCAGACGACGTCGACGAAGTGCCAGTAGATGCCACCGATGCTGACAGGTGCATGGCGTTCGCCGTCGAACTTGCCCAAGGCCGTCCACAAGATCAGCGCGCCGAGCACCAACAGCCCCACGACGACGTGCGCCATGTGGAATCCGGTGACGGTGAAGAACAACGAGCCGTGCGGATCGCTGTCGAGCCTGTAGGGCTTTTCCATCCACTCACGCACCTGGATTCCAACGAACGCCGCGCCCATGATGAACCCGGTTCCAAGCCCCAACACGGCGCGACCGCTGTGGCTGCGCTTGATGCTGTGCTCGCCGTACCAGACGGCGACGGAGCTCAGCAGCAGAAGCACCGTGTTCGGCCCCGACAGGCGGAACGAGGGCATCTTCGGCGGAAGGAAGTCGCGACCCTCTTGCAGCAGCATGTAGTAGTAGCTGAATAGCAGATACCCGAAGAGGCAGGCTTCGGTGGCGATCAGTGTCATCATGCCCCACCAGCCGCCGCTGCCCCTGCGGACGCTGCCCTGGTCCATCCGGCCGACGGTCAGACTTTCGTCGGACTTGTTTGGCTGGGGATGTGCGGATGGGGTCGCGTCGGTCATGCTTGCGTCCCCCTCGTCTGCCCCAGATCATCCTGCGGCCAAAGCCAGCCGAGAACGCACAGGAAGATCACGACGCTGGACACGCCCGCGGCGATCCACCAGTGCAGCAGGAGCGCAGTGAAGAGCACGCTCATCGTCACCGTGGTGAGGAACGGCCAGAGCGAGTCCTCGGGCATCTTCGCGATCATGTCGGGCTCGGCATCCAGGGCGGTGGTCAGGAGCGTCTCCTTGCCGTCGTCAAGGATCGGCCCGCGGTCGAGCGAGGACCGGCCATTGCTTTCGTCCAGCCGGTCCTCCCAAAGTGGATGGCGGCTGGCAATCACGGGCAGCACGGCGAAATTGTAAGGCGGCGGCGGCGACGACACGTGCCATTCGAGCGTCGGTGCATCCCACGGGTTCGGCCCCGCCTCGGTTCCGCGGCGCAGGGCGATCGCAAAGTTCACCAGCACCAGCAGGAGCCCGAAAGCCAGAAGGAACGCGCCGATGGTCGTGATCATGTTGACGGTGCCCCAGCCGGCTCCCTCTGGATAAGTGTAGATGCGCCGCGGCATCCCCAGAAGGCCGGTCCAGTGCATCGGCAGGAAGGCCAGATTGAACCCGGTGAAGACCGTGGCGAAGGCCCAGCGTCCCATGCGCTCGCTGGTCATCTTGCCGGTCATCTTCGGAAACCAGAAGTAGAGCCCGCCGAGTACCCCGAAGAGGTTGATGCCGATCAGCACGTAGTGGATATGCGCCACGACGAAGTAGGTCCCGTGCAGCTGAAGGTCGGCGGGAACCGATGCGGTCATCACGCCGGAGACGCCACCGACCACGAACATCACGATGAAGGACGCGAAGTAGAGGAACGGCGTCTTGATCACCGGACGCCCCGTCATGATCGTGGCGATCCAGGCGAAGACGGCGACGGCCGAGGGGATCGTGATGATGAAGGACGCGCCCGAGAACATCGACAGCGATATGAACGGGATCCCGGTGGCGAACATGTGGTGGACCCAGACGCCAAAGCCCAGGATCATCGTCGTGATGGTCCCCAGAACCACCAGGGTATAGGCCACGAGCGGCTGGCGACAGAACACCGGCAGGCCATCGGACACGATACCCATTGCCGGAAGCACGATGATGTAGACCCACGGGTGCGCGAATATCCAGAACAGGTGCTGCCACAGGAGAGGCTTGCCGCCCGATGTAGCCTCGTAGAAATGGGTTCCGAACTGGCGGTCCATCCAGAGAAGGAAGAATGCAAGCGAAACCGCAGGCACTGCCAGCAAGTTGCCGATCGAAATGGTGAACGTCCCCCAGACCATCACCGGCAAGCGGTTGATCGACATGCCTGCCGCGCGGGTTCGCAACAGCGTCACGACGAAATTCGCGGCCCCCACCGTCGTCGAAATGCCCAGGAAGATCATCCCGAGGGCGTAAAAGTCCATGTTGAGGCCGGGGTTGAACTGGCGCAGCGAAAAGGGCGCGAAGTTGAACCAACCGTTGTTTGGTACCGCGCCGGTCAGGAAGCTGGCATAGATGAACAGCCCCGACGCCAGGAAGACCCAGTAGGAAAAGGCGTTCATCCGCGGAAACGCCATGTCCCGCGACCCCAACAGCAGCGGGAACAGGTAGTTCGAAAAGCCCGACAGGACCGGCAGCGCGTAGAGGAAGATCATCGTGATGCCGTGGATCGAGAAGAGCTCGTTGTACTGCTCAGGCGACAGGAAGTCGTTGTCCGGCTTCGCCAACTGCACCCGCATGGCCAAGGCCTCGAGTCCGCCGAGGATCAGGAACGCGAAGGACGTAACGAGGTAGCGGATGCCGATTTCCTTGTGATCCACGGTCCCGAGCCAGCCCATCAGCCCCGGTTCGGTCTCCCAGATCTTCTCGAGCTTTTCGCGAAGCTCGGGCGTGGCGGGTCCGACGCGGGGTGTGCGCTTGATCGGCGTGGAGCTCACAGGGTTCTCCTCATTCCAGCGTGACAAGGTAGCTGCGGACGGCTTCCAGTTGCGGTCCCGACAGGTCGGGATTGGGCATGTGCGTACCCGGCTTCACTTGCTGCGGGTTCGCGATCCATCCCGAAAGGTGACCGACGGTGTTGGGCAGCATCGCCGCGGCGAGTGTCGTGCGGCTCATCAGATGCGTGAGGTCGGGGCCCATCTCGCCCCCGGCGATCGTTCCGCGCACCGTGTGGCAGGCGCCGCACTCTTCGATGAAGACGTCGCGGCCGGCCAGCGCCTCGGGCGCTTCGGGCAAGTCCGCCGGCTCCAGCTGTGCATCGTACCACTCCCGGAATTCGTCTTCGGGCGCGGCGAAGATGCGCAGGCCCATATGGGCATGCTGAAGGCCGCAATACTCGTTGCATTGGCCGCGAAAGACGCCGGGCACGTCGGCCTGAAACCACGCCGTGTTCACTTGTCCCGGAATCAAATCTGTCTTTCCGGCAAGCGCGGGGACCCAGAAGGTGTGGATTACGTCGGCCGAGGTCAGCTTGAAGCGCACAGGCCGGCCGACGGGGATCCAGATCTCGTTCGCCGTCTCAACAATGAGTGGCGGCTCCTCGGCGGCATAACGCACCTCCCACCACCATTGGTGGCCCGTGATCTCGATGGTCAGCGCAGCTTCATCTTCTTCGGGCGCGGCGATCGCCACCATTGTGCCGATCGTCCAGACCGTGAAGCCGATCAGGACCAGCGCAGTTGCAGCGAGGCCGCCGTAGATCCAGCGCAGCGGGACCCGCTCAGACGGGCGCTTCACCGAAGCGTGGTCCGCCGGCATCGACACGTTGCGGCGCGCGCCCCGCACCGCCACCATCACGAGGGCCGTTATCATGACGACCACCACGATCGACAGGATCAGCAGCCCCCAGGTCAGATCGGCGATCATGCCACCGGGTTGCCCCAGTGTGTCCAGATACCACATTGGCCCCGGCGCCTCGGCCGCCGCAGGTCCCGCGGCCATGGCGAACATGGCAGCAGCGAGGCTGAGGAGGCTGGCGCTGGTTCCGAAGGCAGCGGGCATCATTGTCGGCTTCCGTCTCTATTCGGGCTTCTCGGGGGTTTCGACCGGGACGAAGGGTGGCCGGCCGAAGCTGAAGGGCTGAAGGTTCTCCCAAGGATCGATCGTGGTCATGTACTGTGCCGGGACCTGCTCCTTGTCGAAGGTTTCAAGCGACGTCGTCTTTCCCCACTGGCCCGTCTCTTCGCGGCTGATCTCACGGACGTAAGCGACGAGGTCCCAGATGGTCTGATCGGGAAGAAAGCCGCCGAACGCCGGCATCCCCAACGGTCTGCCCTGCACGATCGTCAGAAAGATATTTTCCGGATCGCCGCCGTATTTGAACGTGGTGTTGCTGAGCGACGGACCCATTCCGCCGGCACCGTTCGGCGCATGGCAGCCGACGCAGTTGAACTGGTTGAAATACCGCATTCCCCGGAACGCGGCCTGGTCGCTGCCCACGGGTAGCGTGCCCAGATCGGGATCGGGTCGGACGCCATCAGGGAAAATGCCAGTGATCGGCACGTGCAACAGGGCGTTCGGGCGCGGTCCTTCGTCCTCTATGGCGCCTATATCGACCGGATCGTCCTCTTCGGCCTCGCCGGGCGTGGGATCGATCGGTGCGTCGAGGATCGCCCGCTCCACCGGATCGACGTTGGCCTTTTCATCCTGCGCCGGCAGCGGTGCCGCGATCAGCATCAAAGGCAACAGAAGGAGACCTCGCGCCAAGCTGGCAAGGTGACCGCCTGTGCCTCCGCGGTCTACGAGTTCAGGTAGCTCGCTGTGCTGTCCCATCTCTTGTTCTCCCTTTCTGCGGAGCGCTCGCGCGCCTCCGCGACGGGTGGTTCAAATTTCGGGAACGCCGTAACGCTCGAGCAGTGCCTCGACCTCGTCCTGCTTTTCGACGAGCACCGCGTCCAGGCGGTGACGCAGCTCGTCATCGGTCCTGCGCACACCGATGGCGATGGAATATTCGAAGACCAAGGGCAGATAATCGACGGTATCGGTTATTGGTGCCAGGTCCAGCGGAACTTCGGACGTCCGGGCGTAGTAGCCGGCAAGCGGCCCCCACACAGCGGCGATGTCGACTTCGCCCGCCACCACCGCATCAAGCAGGCGGGCGGGAGGCGCCTCCTGCCGATAGTCGCCGTAGACGGTGTAGCCGACGACGTTGTCGATAATTCCCCGCTCTCCCAAGGCGTGGGCGGGCGGCGTATTGGCCCCGTCGTCGCCAACCAAATGAACGCCGATCGTCAGGTCCCGCAGCCTCGGATCGTCGATCGACGACACGTCGATGTCCCTGTCGGCACGCGATACGAAGACGTAGCCGGACCGGTAGTAGGGCCGCGTCGTCTGCAGCATGTCGAGCGCCGGTGTGCCCATGACGACGTCACACAGCCCCGCGTTCAGGGTCTGGCGGAGAAAGCCGCGCCGCTGGGCGTGCCACGTGTATTCGACTTCGGCGTCCAAGGCATCGGCCACGAGCTCCGCCAGCGCATTTTCAAGCCCTTCGCCGCGCTCGTTGGAAAACGGCAGGTTGTTCGGATCGGCGCAGACGCGCAGGCGCCCTTCGTCAAGCGTGTGGTCGATCTGCGACAGCGCCGCCTCGCGTGCCTCGCGCAGGGCGACCCGCTCGGCGGCGGTCTGCTGCGCATGGGCTTGCGCAGCAGACAGCCCGCAGATGCAGGCAAGGAGGCGAAGCGCGGCAGTCATTCGACCTCCACAGCAGCGGGGCCGGCGACATCTTCGGGTAGCGCGAAGACAAGCAGCGTGCTGCCGCCCTTCGTGTATGCGGGCAAGTCCTGCATGGCGCCGACAAAGCCAAGCGCGCCGTTGCGCACCTGCGGATCGAGTTCGGCCACAGCAACGGCGCCAGCCCAGCCGCCGACGCCGGACAGGATCGCGATGTATTGCCGGCCGTCCGACCCCATGTAGGTCGTCGGCTGCCCGATGATGCCGGAGGGTGCGCGGAACTTGTAGAGAAGGTCTCCTGAGCGGGCGTCGACAATCTTCAGCCAGCGGTCCATCGTGCCGTAGACGGCGATATCGCCGGCGGTGGCCAGGGTGCCGGACCAGACCGGAAAATTCTCCTGGATCGCCCAGACCTTCTCTTGTTCGATCGGATCCCAAGCCATGTATTCGCCGCGATAGTCGTCGCCATTCGCGGCGTACATGTCGACTGTCGCGCCAAGAAATGGCGTTCCGGCGATGTAGCCGACCTCGGACATCTTCATCGTCGCGCAGAGATGCTGGTGCGGAACGTAAAGAAGCTCCGTTCGCGGCGACCATGCAGACGGCTGCCAGTCCTTCGCCCCCGGCGGCGCCGGACAGATATCTTCGACCACGCGCCCCGGCAGCGGCTCTTTCTCGGGATTCGGGATGATGCGCCCGGTTTCGAGATTGACGCCCAGGTAGGCCGTCACCCGGTCATATTCCTCTGCCGACAGGACCTGGCCGTTGGTCCGGTCAAGGACATACATGTATCCCGTCCGCCCCGGTCGGATGGCGAGACGGCGCATCTCTCCGTCGATCTCGGCATCAAGCAGGATGAGCTCGTTCACCCCGTCGTGGTCCCAAAGGTCATGGGGCGAGGTCTGATAGGCCCAGGCCGCCAGTCCGGTATCGGGATCGCGGGCGAAGATCGTCGTCGTCCAGAGATTGTCGCCCGGCCGCTGGTTCGCGTTCCAGGGTCCGGGATTGCCCGATCCGTAGTAGATCAGGTCAAGTTCCGGATCGTAGGAGATCCAGCCCCACGTAGTGCCGCCGCCGGTCTGCCAGCGGCCGGGCGGCCATGTCACGACGCCGAGATCCTCACCTTCCATCCAGTCGTAATAGGGATCGAACCCCTCGCCAATCAGAACGTCCTCGTCAGGGCCGGTGTGATAGGCGCGCCAAGCGACCTTTCCGGTGTCGATGTCGAGAGCCGTTATCCAGCCGCGGACGCCAAGTTCGCCACCGGAGTTGCCCACCAGAACCACGTCCTTCACCACGAGGGGCGCCATTGTCATGGTCTCGCCCTTGGTGATCTCGCCCAACTTGGTGTGCCAGACCTCTTTTCCGGTCTCGGCATCGACGGCGACCGTATGGTTGTCGAGCGTGTTGAAGAAAACCTTGCCGTCGGCATAGGCCGCGCCGCGGTTCACTACGTCGCAGCAGGCCACCCCGATCGCAGCCGGGGCGGTCGGCGGCGAATACGTCCATTTCAGGGTGCCGTCCGTCGTGTCGAGCGCGAAGAGATTGTTCGGGTGCGGCCCGACGACGTACATCGTGTCGCCCACGACGATAGGCGCGGCTTCCTGCCCCCGATCCACTCCGACCGAGAAGGTCCAGGCGAGCTCGAGCTCGTCCACGTTCTCGGCATTGATCTGGTCGAGCTCGCTGTAGCGGGTGCTGGCATAGTTTTTCGCCGGCATGATCCACTGGGCCGGATCCTGCTGCATCTCAACGAGATCGTCGGCGTTCCCGTTCGACTCCTGCGCCCAACCAACCGTACCCAGAACCGCGAGCAGGAATGGCGCCATGAGCGCTGATCTTCCGTTGATCCGGTGCGTCGGGCAAAGTCGGAATGGCATCGCACGTCCCTATGACTTTTCTTTCCCTTCTACGCTCTTCAACCGGCACCGGCTACCGTTGTTCCTGCTGAACCTGCAGAACGTGCTTTCACCGTCACCCCCGGCCGTAAAACTCCGAAGCGGGGGCAGACACCACCAGCGAGCGGATCACGCCCGCAAGACGTGCGGTCAGGTCGGTGAAGCCAAGCGCCCTGCGTATCGCCAACGGATCGCGAGGGCGCGCCAACGGGTTTTCGCAAATCTCTATTACACGGGTCAGTCACCCTCCCAGCACCACGACGCGATCTCCCAGAAGCACCGCCTCTTCGACGCTATGCGTGACGAAGAGAACCGTCGGCCTATCAGCCTGCCAGAGATCCATGAGGTCGACCTGCATGAGTTCCCGCGTCTGCGCTTCGACACTCGCGAAGGGCTCGTCCATCAGCAGAATCGCCGGTCGCCCCACCATGGCGCGAGCGATGGCCGCGCGCTGGCGCATCCCGCCTGACAACTGCGCCGGAAAGGCGTCGGCTGCATCCATGAGCCCCACGCGGGCGAGCTGCGCCGTTACCGCCTTGTGCCGTTCCGCTGCCGGTCGACCCGCCAGGCGCAGGGGCAGACCCACGTTCTACGGCCACCACCGACAGACGCCAGACTCCGATCATGGTGCGGCCCGCCGCGGTCGCAGAAGGCTCCGCCCCGGATCATAACCCGCCACTGCAACCAGAAACGCGCCAAGGCCGACTCCCGCCACGACCGCAAGCGAAACGGATGCCAGCCGGCCATAGGCGGCAAAGCGGATCAGCTCGACCGCGTGTGTGAACGGGTTGACCCGCGCGATCCACCAGAGCCAGAGCGAACCTGCCTCTTGTAGCTTCCACAGAGGAAAAAGTGCGCTGGAGATGAAGAACATAGGAAATATGACGAAGTTCATCGCGCCCGCAAAATTCTCCATTTGCCGGACGTGTACGGACAGCATCAGCCCGATCGCTCCCAGCATCAGCCCCGCCAGCAGGACCGCCGGAAGGATCGTCAGCCAGCCGGCGGGCGGAATGCGCGCGTCAAACGCCCACGCTGCGCCGAGGAACACATAGGCGAGGATCACCGACAGAAGAGTTCCGGCCGCAAGCTTGCTGAACAGCAGCCACCACCGCGGCAGCGGCGCCGTCAGCAGAACCCGCATCATTCCCATCTCGCGGTCGTAGACGAGCGACAGCGACGACAGCATGCCGTTGAACAGCAGGATGATGCAGATCAGCCCCGGCACCATGTATTCGCGGTAGGTCACGTACGTCTCGTAGGGCGGCACGATCGACACGCCGAGGATGCCGTGGAACCCGGCGCCGAAAACGATCAGCCAGAGCATCGGCCTGACGACAGAGGACAAGAGCCGGCCCCGTTGCCGAGAGAAGCGCAGAACCTCCCGGCGCGTGATCCCGCGGAAGCTGCGCAAGGCGTGGCGTGCCGTCATGTACGCCATCAACGCATTTCGCAGGCGCTTTCGGGAGCGTCCATGCCCAACGTATCGAGATCGTTGAGCCGGTGCGGGAACGCCTCGAGCGGCGCACGCGCGATGGTGGCGTCTGCGGTGGACAGCAGGATCGGCTGGCGCAACTGCCCGTCCCACGGCCGGAAGCTCATCGGCGTGCCTTTCGATCCATCAAGCCGCAGGTCTTCCCCCCGCAGAAAGTCACGCATGGCGTCGAAGTCGGCAGGGTCGCTTCGCATGGCGGCTTGCATGACCGCCTTGACCGCAACCCAGGCGGCCCAGCCGCCATCGTTCATCCGCCGCGGCGTTGCCAGTTCCTCGAAACGATGCTGAAGCTGCGGCGCGCCGTGGCGGTGCCACGACCAGTGCCAAGCCTGCGGAGTCAGGCCCGCGGTGCCCGTCACGGGGCGCGGTAGAGCGGTCTGGAACGAAACATAGCGGTCGAATTCGCCGCTGTCGTCGGCCACGAAGTAGACATCCGGATTGCCCATGTCGGCGGTCATCAGCGCGATGTTGCTTTCCTTGCGGCGGCGGGGATCGGCGGTCAGGGCAAAGGGCGCTTCGGCCACGATTTCGGCACCGTACTTCGCAGCCGAACGGCGCATGGCCTCGGCCAATTGCGCGTCAGCCTCTGCTTCACCCGCCAGGATGGCGATCCGGGGCCAGCCGCGGTCCACCAAATACTGGACCAGCGCGTCGGTCCGCATCGCGTCGCTCGGCGCGATGTGAAGAACGTTGGCGCGGCACTTCGCCCCGCGCAGGACATCGTCCCCGGCGGTGAGGTTGAAGATGAGCACCGGCAGGTCCGACAGCGCATCGGACAACGACAGAAGATCGGGTGCCGCGAGGTCGGCCAGAAGGAAATGCATGCCCTCGTCGCGGACCCAAGTCTTGACGATTTCGGCCAGCGCCTCGACGCTTGCCTCCCGGGCCGTGAGCAGGGTGAAGTCGATCCCCATGACCCGCCCCACCATGGAAGCATCCTCGATCCCAACCTCGGCCCCCGGCTGCGGCCGGCCGAGCGTGCGAAAGTCTATACCCGCGTAAGCCGCCTGATTGGCGTATCGCGGGTCGCCTTCAAGCTCTACATATCCCACCGGCACCGGCTGCGCCTCTTGCGCGATCACTCCCACGCCCAGCGATATCCAGACGATCAGCGCCACCAATGCCCTAATCATCGACGACCACCGTATGAGGCACCCGGCCCGTGGGAAGCGATCGCACGGCCTTCGCCTCGGCGACATCCACGATGGTCAGGTCATCGCTGAGGCCGTTGGCGACATACAGCAATTCCCCGTCCGGGCTGGGCGCGACGCCCCAGGCGCGACTGCCGACAAGGACATAGGCCTCTACCTCCTTGGTCTCGACATCGACGAAAGCAACATGGTTGGCGCGCCCGAGCGCGACGAACATCGTCTCGCCGTCAGGTGACAGCGCGAGGCCCACGGGTGTCACGTCCTCGGCACGGGCGCCGGGCGGCAGCAGAGGCAGTTGCTGCGCGATCTCGTTCGTTGCCGTGTCGATAATCGTCACCTGCCCGGCCAGCTCGTCCGAGACCCAAAGCTCGGTTTCATCCGCCGACAGCTCGAAACGCCGCGGACGTGTGCCGACAAGGATGTTCTTCACGACCTTGCCTTGCTCTGCATCCACCACGTGCACCATGTCGGCGACTTCCGAGGTGAAATAGATCGTCTTGCCGTCCGGCATCACCATCACCCCCTCGGGCTCGGGCCCGGTGGCGATCGTCATCAGCGTTTCGCCGGTCGCGATATCGATCTGCCGGACGAGGGCGCTTTCCTCTTCCGAGACGAACAACGACTTGCCGTCCAGCGCAATATCGAAGATCTCAGGGCTTATTCCGGTCGGGATCTGCCGCACGACCTCCAGTGTCGCGACGTCTATCACGTCGATCACATCGGAATCGCCGGCAGCGACGTAGAGCAGCTCGTGATCCGCGTCGAAATGCATGTCGCGCGGACGTTGCGCGGTGTGGATCTCCTTCACGACCGCATGATCATTGGCGGGATCGAGCACGACGACCGTGTCCGAAGCTTCGTGACTGACGAAGACATACCCGGTGCCCTTCGCTTCCGCTGCCCCGGCCATCAGCGCCAACGCCGCGGCTGCAACGATCGTTCTTGTTCCGGTCATCCGATCTCCCTCGCTGGCTTGCGGTATGCGCGGATCCGTCCGAGTGTCGCGCCATGCTGACTGCTGCCCCCCCTGCCCTCATGCTCTCCGGGATCTCGAAGAAATTCGGGGAACGCCATGCGCTGCAGGACATAGAGCTTCAAGCCGCCGAAGGCCAACTGGTGGCGCTGCTGGGTGCGAACGGCGCTGGCAAGACCACCCTCATCCAGATCGCGACCGGTCTTCTTCGGCCCGACGCCGGCCGGATCGAGATACTCGGGCGCGACCTACTGGCAAGACCAGTCGAGGCGCTGCGGGGGCTCGGAGTGGTGTTTCAAGAACAGACGCTGGACCTGGAATTGACCGTAGAGGAAAACCTGCGGCTACACGCCGACCTTCAGGGCCTGCGCGGACGCGACGCACGGCCGCGGATCGCGAAGTTGCTGGAACGCTTCGGCCTGTTCGAGCGGCGGCGCGACAGGGCACGGGTGCTTAGCGGAGGCAACCGGCGGCGGCTGGAACTGGCGCGGGCCATGTTGCACGACCCGCGCGTGCTGATCCTGGACGAGCCCACGGCAGGGCTGGACCACCCGAGCCGGGAGGATCTGCTGCGCAGCGCCCTTGATCTGCGAACACAGGGCGTTCTGGTCGTTTGGTCCACGCACCTGCTGGAGGAGGCCGCAAGGGCGGACCGGGCGGTCGTCCTGCAGGAGGGGCGGATTGCCGCCGAATTCTGCGGCGAAGACCTGAACCTGACGCGGCTTCGGACACGGTTCCAGTTGCGCTGATGTCTCTTCTCTTGGTGCGAGGTCGGGACCGGCTGCATGGCCTTAAGCCGCGCGCGAAAGCTGTTCGTGTAGGCCGTCCCTGCGCTTCGATCATGAGCAAGTTTCCACCCGCCCGCTACCGCACGACGAACTGGTCCAGCTATAACGATGCGTTGCGAAGCGCGGGTCGATGCTGATCTGGGTAGATAAGGAGATGGCCTGGCTGGCGCCGCCTGGGACGCCCACCGGTCTTCTCCGATGCGAGCCAGATCTGCCTCTCGAT
>NZ_JBELKF010000080.1:0-15236 GCF_042089775.1 Palleronia sp. | reverse complement strand
AACCGCCGACCAGGCCGGCTGCGAGGATCAGACGTGATTTCATGATGGGCTCCGGGTACCGGGATATTCGCTTTGTTTCAGCAGTCGCGCCAGATGGGCCGCGTTTGACGCAGCGGTCTCCAGGCTTGATTGCAAGGGATCAGGTATCCCCTGAAGATCGACATAGTTCGTCGCCTGCATCGCCTCTCCGACCCAATATACGCCTGAATTGGCGGGAATGGTGAAACCAACGTCGTTCAAAGCCTGGAAGCAGGCGGCGTGGCAGGTATGTGCCCCATCCTCATTTCCGACGACCGCCACCAGAGCGACTTTGCCAGCGGCCGGCATCCTGCCCCGGTCGTCAGTCTCTGAAAGGAATGCATCCATTCGTTCGAGCACCCGACGAGCAATGCTGGAGGGATGACCGAGCCAGATTGGTGTGCCGAGAATGAAGATATCGGCGGCCAGCACACGCGCTCTCAGCGCTGGCCAATCATCGCCTGCTCCCATGTCCGAGAGAACACCCGCCTTGACGTCGTAGTCAGCAACCCGCTCGATCTCTCCCGCGATCCCGTGGGAGCGCATCGCCGCGAGGAGATCGCCGATCATCCGATCGGTCGAACTTGGTTGGTCTGAGCCCGAAGGTCGCAACGAGCAGTTTAACGCGAAAGCCGTCAACGTCGGCTGGTCTATGTCAGACATCTAAATCCCTTCTCCGAGGGGCGGCGTGATACCAACTTCAACTTGGAATACCCGCTTTCGTTCCTGATCACGCCACTTTTACCGCCTGCGGCGGATACACGGCAGGTGCCATGCGGCCGAGCAGCTATTTCGCGTCGGAGGTCGCTAAGGGGCTCGGGGTTCTTCGGCCTCAAGTTGAAGGCGTGTTCCAGGGATTGTTTCGAAACCAATGGTTTCCCTCGCCCGCGCCATGAAGAACGCAATTACCTTCACTCGGCCCTTGACCCTCCAGTTACTGGAACCCCCATCTCCGGATCAGGTCGAGATTCGGAGGTCGATATGCGCGAGCCGCAACAGATCAGGTTTTCCATCGAAGGGATGTCCTGCGCCTCGTGCGTGGGCCGCGTCGACCGGGGACTTTCAGCCGTCCCGGGGGTCCGGGAAGTAAACGTGAACCTTGCTTCCGAGACAGCACAGGTCCGATATGAAGGTCCCGCAACGCCAGCGGGGCTCGCCGAAGCCTTGCGCGAGACAGGATATCCCGCCCGCACACAAAAGATCACTCTGAACATCGAGGCGATGACCTGTGCGTCCTGCGTCGGCCGGGTCGACAGGGCCTTGGTCGCCGTGCAGGGTGTGGTCGAGGCTTCGGTCAACCTCGCGACCGAGACCGCCACCGTCACATATCTCGAGGGGGTGACGACGCCGCAGGCGATTGTCTCCGCCTCGGGGGAAGCCGGCTATCCCGCGAGGGTCGCGGGCGCGGACGCCAGCCAGGACAACGCCGCTCGCAAGGACGCGGAGGCGCGCCTCCTCCGCCGCGACGTACTGATTGCCGCTGTTCTCGCCCTCCCGATTTTCCTGGTCGAAATGGGCGGGCATGCGATTCCGGGCTTTCACGAGTGGGTCACGCGCAGCATCGGGCATCAGACGAACTGGGTGCTGCAATTTGCACTAAGCACCGCGATCCTCGCGGGGCCGGGCCGACGCTTCTACGCCAAGGGGGTCCCGGCACTCTTCCGCGGCGCACCCGACATGAACTCGCTGGTCGCGCTCGGCACCGCCGCGGCGTGGCTCTTCTCTGTTGTCGCGACCTTCGCGCCCGTGTTGCTGCCGGACGGCACCCGGGCCGTCTATTACGAGGCCGCGGCCGTGATCGTCGTGCTGATCCTGCTTGGCCGCTGGCTGGAGGCCCGCGCCAAGGGGCGCACCGGCGCCGCAATACAGAAGCTCCTCGGAATGCAGGCGAAGACCGCGCGCGTCGAGAGAGACGGAGAGACGGTGGAACTCGCCATCGAGGAGATCGCGGCGGGCGACGTGCTGATCGTCCGCCCCGGCGAGCGCATTGCCGTCGACGGCGAGGTGATCGACGGCACCAGCCACGTGGACGAGAGCATGATTACCGGCGAGCCAGTCCCGGCCGCCAAGGCCCCGGGCGACCCGGTCACGGGCGGCACCGTCAACGGCGCAGGTGGCTTCCGCTTCCGCGCGACCCGCGTCGGCGCCGATACAACGCTTTCGCAGATCATCCGCATGGTCGAGGAGGCGCAGGGGGCCAAGCTGCCGATCCAGGGGCTCGTCGACCGCGTCACGCTCTGGTTTGTGCCGGCGGTGATCGTTGTGGCGCTGCTCACCATCCTCGCCTGGTCGATCTTCGGTCCCTCCCCTGCGCTCGGCTATGCCCTCGTGGCGGGTGTTTCTGTGCTCATCATCGCCTGTCCTTGCGCCATGGGCCTTGCCACGCCGACCTCGATCATGGTCGGCACCGGGCGTGCCGCCGAGATGGGCGTCCTCTTCCGCAAGGGCGACGCCTTGCAAGCTCTCTCAGGCGTCTCTGTGGTCGCGCTGGACAAGACCGGCACGGTGACCGAGGGCCGGCCCGAACTGACCGATCTTATCCCCGCCGAGGGGTTTGAGCGGGCCGAGGTGCTGGCGCTGGTTGCCGCTGTCGAGGAGCGCTCGGAGCATCCGGTGGCCGAGGCCATTGCCCGCGCTGCCAAGGCAGAAGGCGTAAAACTGCCCGAAGTCGAGGAGTTCAGCTCGATTACCGGTTACGGGGTAAAAGCCCGCGTGGCGGGCCATGAGATTCTGGTGGGTGCTGATCGGCTCATGGACCGTGAAGGGATCGACACCGCGGCCCTCGCCTCCAAGGAAGCCGAGCTCGCCCGCAAGGGTCGGACGGCGCTCTTTGCGGCCGTGGACGGCAAGGTGGCCGCGCTGGTCGCCGTGGCCGACCCGGTGAAGCCCGCTAGCCGCGCCGCCATTGCCGCGCTGCATGATCTGGGCCTGAAAGTCGCCATGATCACCGGCGACAAGCGCGAGACCGCCGAGGCTATCGCCCGTGAAACCGGGATCGATCACGTCGTGGCCGGGGTCCTGCCTGACGGAAAGGTTGCCGCCCTCGATCAACTCCGCAAGGGAGCCGAGCGGATCGCCTTCGTCGGTGACGGGATCAACGATGCGCCGGCCCTCGCCCATGCGGATGTAGGCATCGCCATTGGCACGGGCACCGACGTGGCCATCGAGTCGGCCGACGTGGTTCTGATGTCGGGGGATCTGCGCGGGGTAGTGAATGCCTACCAAGTCTCGCGCAGCACGATGCGCAACATTCGGCAGAACCTGTTCTGGGCGTTTGGTTACAACACGGCGCTGATCCCGGTCGCGGCCGGTGTGCTCTATCCGGCGCTCGGCCTGATGCTGTCGCCGGTCTTGGCGGCGGGTGCGATGGCGCTGTCGTCGGTCTTCGTGCTGAGCAACGCGTTGCGCCTGCGGCGCCTGCGGCCCGAGATGGATGAAAATGTCGCGCATCGGCAACGGGGCAGCTCTGCCCCCGTCCCTGCGGAATGAGGAGAACGGTATGAACATCGGTGACGTCTCGAGCCGCTCCGGCCTGGCGGCCAAGACGATCCGCTACTACGAGGATATAGGCCTCATCCGTCCCGCGCGCGATGCTAACGGCTATCGCCGGTTCCGGGAGGCGGACTTGCACAAGCTGAACTTCCTCGGCCGTGCCCGGTCCCTGGGCTTCTCGATCGAGAACTGCCGTAGCCTCCTTGCTCTGTACGAGGACGAGGACCGTGCCAGCGGAGACGTCAAGCGCGTTGCCGAGCAGCACCTCCGCGCGATCGATCGCAAGCTCGCCGAACTTGATGCCATGCGGGGTACGCTGGCCCGTCTGGCCGAAGCCTGCTCGGGTGATCAGAAGCCTGACTGCCCTATCCTCTCCGACTTGGCGTCCGCGCCGAAGGGCTGAGGCGCTGCCTTGGTCTGAGGAGAAAAGAGCAAGGATTCACTTGACCTTCCACCAGGGGGAAGCCCCATATGCTCCTCAAGCAGGGCCAATGGTAGGTATGGCCATGAATAGCGGAGGTTCACCTGATCGCGAACGCGTTTTGGTGGAACTGCGGCCCACGACAGGATAAGTACCCCTTCATGAAGTTCATCGCCCGCCTGATGCTTGCTGCCTTCCTCGCCGCTTTCGCGGCGAGCTCGGTCGCGTATGCAGCAGACTCGGGCGAGATGGCCGCCGCCATGGTTCTCTCCGACGATGCGATGGGGATGTCGGACTGCGCCACCCCTTGCGGCGACTCCGACGCAGGCGGGTCGGTGGCAGTTTGTGATATCGAGTGTGGCGTGGGCAATATCGCCGCGATATCTGTGCCACAGACGCAGGGTTTCGTCCAAGCTACGCGGGAGGTCTTGGCTCCACCCGTAACGCAAACCTCCGACGGCATGGCCGGCCCCCCCGCCAAGCAGCCACCACGACCCCTCATCTGATCTGACGTGCCGGCGCGAGCCGGGGCGTTACGCTGCGCATCGAGGCCGTTTGCCTGCGAACTGCGACGCTCGCCCGCACATGGCGCTGTTTCGGCGCTCGCGGAGACCAAGATCCGATGAGGAATTCTCATGCCCCGCAAATCACTACCGGCGCTGTCGCGTCGCATGTTTCTTGTAGCCTCAGGCATCGCAGCCGGAGCGCTTGCCCTACCGCACAGCGTCCTTGCGACCGAGCCGGAACATACAGCCATCTCCACCCTCGCTTTCGACGGCGAATCTCTGCTTGCAGGTGGTGCGAACCTGGTCCGCAGCGATGACGGCGGACAGTCCTGGACGGAACTGCCGGCTCCGGGCCCTATCCTGGCGCTCGCCACCCATCCCGAAAGGCCGGGCCTGGTTCTCGCCGGGCTCGCTTCTGGGGGCGTTGCTCTGTCCGAAGATGGCGGCCGCACCTGGGAGAGCCGCTCCGATGGCCTTCCCGAAGGCGAAGTCGATGCCGTGGCCGTCGCCTCCCGTCAGCCCGACATGATCTATGCGGCGGTCCAGGGCGACGGATTGTGGAAGAGCGAGAACGCCGGCCAGAGCTGGAGCTTCGCGATGGATCGCCCGTGGCTCGAGGAGACCGAGCACGACCTTCTGACGCTTGCGTCCGTCGATCTTGCCACAGGCATGGGCGGCATCTGGATCTACGCCGGCACCGAGGCGGGCCTGACCCGTGTTCCCGACTGTTTCTGCCGTTGGCAGGACGTTCAGCCGGGCAATGCGATGGACGCTCTCGTTTCCGGCGACGCGCCACCGTCCGAGGCACCGCTTCCGGCGGGCGAAGCGGTGCGCGCCCTGGCAAGTGCGCCGTCGGCGCCGGAGACACTCTATTCCGCCCTTCCCTCGGGCATCTGGACCTCCCGTGACGGAGGCGTGGTCTGGTCGCACCTGGTGGACAGGCCCGCCTCTGCCGTCGCCGTGCATCCGTCCGACGCCATGCAGGTGGTCGCGGTGCTCGATGGCACTCTGCAAATGAGCCGCGACGGCGGCGCAACCTGGACCGCGCTCGCGGCCGAATGATGGAGCATCCCATGAAAAAGACCTTCGCCTTCACCTCGCTCGCTGCCCTCGCCGTCGCAGGCGCCGTCTCCTTCACCACGCTGTCCGCCGCGCAAGGCACGGACGAACAACCTGCCGTCGCCGACGCAGAGACCGCGGTTGCGGTCGATCCTTCCAAGGAGATCACGATCTGGCGCGATCCCGGCTGCGGCTGCTGCGATGCCTACGCCGACTATCTCGAGGCGGAAGGCTACCGGGTGATCCGCATCGACGATCGAGACTTCGCCAAGACATCGGTTTCGGTGGGCGTCCCGGAGGAAGGCCTCGGCTGTCACCTCGCCAAGATCGACGGCTACTATGTCAGCGGTCTCGTCCCGGCGGAGATCGTCGAGCGGCTGGTGACCGAGCGCCCGGACATCGACGGGATCACGCTGCCCGGGATGCCGCAGAATGCGCCGGGGATGGCGGGCAAGAGCGGCACGCTGAAAACCTACGCGTTCGATGATGGCGAAGTCAGCGTCTATTCCAATGAGTGAGTGCATGATGGGAATGATGAACGGGCCCATGATGGGCCTCATGATGCTCGGCGGCGGGCTGGTTCTGCTGCTTGTCCTGGCGGTGCTGGTCCTGAGCCTTGTGGCGCTGGTGAAATACATCCGGGGAGCGAGTTGATGCGCCGCGGTATCATCTACACTGGCGCGGCTGCTGTGGGGCTCGCGGCCATCGCCGCGGTCGCGCAGCAGCAAGAAAACGAAGCTCCGGTGGAGGGGGTGACGTTTCTGGGAGAGCCGGTAACGGCGGACCAGATCGCCACTGGTCGCGAGCTCTACGCCGAGACCTGCGCGTCCTGCCATGGCAGTAGCCTCGAGGGACAGGCGGATTGGAAGCGGCGGCTTGATTCCGGCCGGATGCCGGCCCCGCCGCACGACGAGACGGGGCACACCTGGCACCACTCGGACCAGGACCTGTTCGCGATCACCAGGGGCGGAGTCGAGGCGGTTGTGTCCGATTACGAGAGCGACATGCCAGCCTTTGCCGGCATCCTGAGCGACGAGGAAATCGAGGCGGTTCTTGCCTACATCAAGAGCACCTGGCCCGAGCGCCAGCGAGCCTTCCAGGCCAAGGTCACGGCGAATGCGGAGGAAGGATCGTGAGCGCCGACGACGCACCTGGCACGACAAGACGGCGGGGGCGGCTGCTGGTCTTCCTCCCGCTTGCAGTGTTTGCCGGCCTCGCGGCGGCCTTCTACTGGGGGCTCTGGAACAACGACGACCGGCTTCCCTCGCCCCTGGTCGGAAAGGCGATCCCGGAGTTCGAGCTGCCGCCGATCGAGGGGCGGGATGACGGGCTGTCTTCGGCGGATCTGCGCGGCCAGGTCTCCATCGTGAACGTCTGGGCGTCCTGGTGCGTGCCCTGCCGGGTGGAAATGCCTCTGCTCAACGAGTTGGCCCGAGACGCTACGGTGCCGATCTACGGGATCAACTACAAGGATGACGCCGGCGAGGCCTTGGCGTTCCTGGCCGAGCTCGGTGATCCCTACACCCGGATCGGCGCCGACCGATCCGGCCGTGTCGCGATCGACTGGGGGGTCTACGGCCTTCCCGAAACCTTCGTCATCGATGCCGAAGGGCAAATTGCCTACAAGCATGTCGGCCCCTTTGACCGCCGCTCTCTGGAAGAGGACATTCTTCCCGTCGTGCGGCAGTTGCAGGCGGAGGTCGGATCATGAAGCGCCGTGGTTTTCTCGCCGGGGCGACGGCATTCACCGCCACGCCCGCTGCGGCCCGGCCATCGATGCCGCTCCACAACACGCCGCGCAGGTTGCTCTCGCCACCGTTCGTCGACGGAGGCGGACGGGAGCTGACACTGGAGGACTTCCGCGGCCGGGTCGTGCTCCTGAACATGTGGGCGACCTGGTGCCCGCCCTGCCGGGAGGAGATGCCGACACTCGACCGCCTGCAGGCGAGACTCGGCGGCACTGACTTTCATGTTCTGCCGCTCTCGATCGATCGCGCGGGACTCGACCCCGTGCGGCGCTTCTACGACGAGATCGGGATCCGGCACCTCGACATGTATCTCGCCGAAGAGCTGCGGGCGATGCTCGCATTCGGCGCCGTCGGTCTGCCGACGACCATCCTCATCAACCGTGAAGGGCAAGAGATTGCCCGGCTCGTGGGACCCGCCGAATGGGACAGCCCCCAAGCCGTCGCGCAATTCCAGTCCGTCATCTCACACGGGAGAAACTGAGCCATGACTGAAACATCGGCCGACACCGCCACCATGGCGGCCGCAGCGCGCCCTTCGAAGCTCCGCATCCCCTTCGGCCGGCGCGGCTTCATCCTTTCCGCCATGGCAGTCGCAGCCGCGGGCTTCTGGCTGAACTGGGGCTGGCTCACCGCCATCGGTGCCGCCCCGTTGATCCTGAGCCTCGCGCCCTGCGCCGTGATGTGCGGGCTCGGCATATGCTGCATGAAGAGCGGCTCGAAATCTTGCGGAAGCAAGAGCAATCCGGCCGGAGAGCCGGACCTCCCGAGGGACTGAAGAGAAACCAAAAGGAGACGACCATGAAGACGACGAAATTCGGCGTTCCCGCAGCCGCACTGGCGGCGCTTCTGGCAACGGCCGCCGTTGCGCAAGAGGCTGGCGACAATGCGCCCGATCAGCCGATGAAGAACCAGGACTCCATGTCCGGCAACATGATGGGCAGTGAAATGTCCGGCATGGAAGGCATGGAGGGCATGCACAACATGATGCAGATGATGGCGAAGATGGAGCCGATGATGGAAGCCTGCATGGAGATGATGCAGGCCGCCAACGAGACCGAGGCGCCTGCCGCAGAGCCGCAGGAAGGCTGAGGCTGCACACCCGCCCGGACACGGCCGGGCGGGTGACCTCATGGAGTGGGAAGAATGACTGAAGATCCGAGAGCCCATCGTCTACAGAATTTCCGACTGGTAGCCTGGGCCGGCTCGGCCGCCGTCGTGCTTGCGGTCGGAGGTGCGCTGATCTGGCGCGCCAACACGCCGGACTCAGCGCCCGAAGTGGCATTCGTCGGCGAGGCCGACATCCGGTCGGAGTTCACGCTCACCGACCACACCGGTCGCGCCGTGACCGAGGCGGACTATGCCGGGAACTGGCAGCTCGTGTTCTTCGGGTTCACGCACTGCCCCGATATCTGCCCCACGACACTGGCTTACATGGCGAGCGTGCTCGATGACCTCGGGCCGGGGGCAGAGGACGTCGCACCCTTGTTCATCACTGTCGATCCGGCGCGCGACACCGTTCCGGTGATGGCCGAGTATGTCGCCGCCTTCCATCCTCGCCTCGTCGGACTGACCGGGACCGATGCGCAGGTGGCCGAGGCGGCCCAGAACTTCCGGACCTGGTATGAGCGGGCGGACTCCGAGATGGCGCCTGACGGCTATATGATGGCGCACCAGGGATATATCTACCTGATGCGGCCCGACGGCAGCTTTGAGGCGATCTTTCAGGAACAGGAGCAGCCACCCGAGGAACTTGCGGAAACCATCCGCGGACATATCGAAGAAGAGAAAGGCGCGACATGAAGCTGCCGATAGTTGCCCTCCTTGCCACAGCACTGCCGCTTGCGGCCCATGCCGACGTCACCGTGAGCGATCCCTGGGCGCGGGCGAGCATCTTGGCGTCCCGCCCGGCTGCGGCCTACCTGACATTGGTGAGCGACGGGGATGACCGCCTCCTCGAAGCGTCGATGCCTGTCGCCGCGGAGGTCATGGTCCACGCCACGGCCGTGGATGACGCGGGCCTGAGCCGGATGAACCACGTCACGACGGTCGAGCTTCCCGCCGCCGAGGCTGTGACCTTTGCGCCCGGGGCGATGCACCTGATGCTGACGGGTCTCTCCGGGAAGCTGGTCGAGGGGACGAGCTTTCCGCTGACGCTCAGGTTCGAGACGGCCGGGGAGGTCACTGTAGACGTGCCCGTTCTCGGCGTCGGCGCGAGCGGGCCGGAAGGCGGGCAGCGATGAGATCCCTTCTTCTGGTGGCGCTCCTGACGCTTGCGGCGCCCGCATTTGCCAATCATCCGGAAGAGCGGCTGGACGAGACCATGGCCGAGAGGGAACACGCTTTCGAGCCCACCGGCCTTGGCCGATTGCCGGCGCTCGACATCCAATCAGATGGCGCGCTCGATCTCGACGCGCTCGAGGGGCAGATCGTGGTGCTGAGCTTCGTGTCCGATGGCTGCGGCGAACCCTGCGCCGATCAGCAGGTGTTGCTCGCCGAGGTGCAGGAAGCGATCGGCGTGACGCCGATGCGCGACATGGTGAGCTTCGTCAGCGTGGCCTCGCCGGAGGTCTCTCCAGAAGGGCCGGACGCGGAGAACTGGGTCGCTGCGCGACCGCAGGAGGCCGGGGATGCCGACGCGCTCGCGGCTTCGTTCGCCGCTCTGTCGGATCGCGACAGCAACGCGCCGATGGTCCACGTCATCGACCGCGGCGGCCGGCATGCTGGCATCTTCCACGGCGCCGAATTCGGGCATGTCAGCATGACGCTCTACATCAACGGCCTGACCAACGCCCATCCGCATGAACCGGGCATGTTCGACCGCGTTTTCGGAGTGTTCCAATGACGGCCACGACAGCACCTGCGCGGCACCCCGAACCTGCGTGGCTGCCTGCGCTCCGGCGGTACATCCTCTTCGCCGCGGTCGCCCACCTGGTGTGGGAGTTCGCCCATCTGCCGCTCTACACGATCTGGCTCACCGGCACGGCGGGCGAACTGGCCTTTGCCGCGATCCACTGCACGGGAGGCGATATTCTGATCACGCTCAGCACCACCATGCTGGCGCTGGTCCTGTTCGGCAACGCCGAGTGGCCCCGCGTGAGGACGCGGCGCGTGCTTGCTGCCGCTGTCGTCTTCGGCGTCAGCTACACGATCTTCAGCGAATGGCTGAACATCGAAGTGCGGCAGGCATGGGCGTACAGGGACATCATGCCGGTCATTCCCGTTATCGATGCGGGGCTCAGCCCCTTTCTGCAATGGCTGGTGATCCCGACAGCAGGTTATCTGTGGGCAATCCGGCGACTGCCTTGGCAGACCTCCACGAGGAGTGCAAATGGTTGATCTTTCACTCCTCGGGCTGACCGCCGCGCTGTTGGCCGGGGCGATCTCCTTCGTCTCGCCCTGCGTCCTCCCGCTCGTGCCGGGCTACGTTTCCTATATTGCAGGGCGGACGGTGACCGGTGCGGCCGCACCGTCGCGCCGCCATGTCGTCTGGCTGAGTTTCTGCTTCGTCCTCGGGTTCTCGACGATCTTCATGGCGCTTGGCGCGTCGGCGACCGCCCTCGGGCAGGCCCTCCTGCAATGGCGCTACGAGCTGAACCTCGTCGGCGGCGCGATCATCATCCTGTTCGGCCTGTTCATGATCGGGGCCGCCCGCCTTTCGGCCATGCAGCGCGACCTGCGCTTCCATCTCGACCTGCCCGGCGGGCAGCCGGTCGCCTCCTACGTGCTCGGGCTCGCCTTCGGCTTCGGCTGGACGCCCTGCATCGGCCCGATCCTCGGCGCCATTCTCACGGCCAGCGCCGCCAGTGCGACAATCGGCGAGGGTGTCGCGCTGCTGGCGGTGTACTCCGCAGGGCTCGGCGTCCCGTTCCTCGTCGTCGCGGCATTCACCGACAAGCTGGCCGGAAAGCTGCGCGGCGTCGGGCGCGTGGGCCGCCGTCTCCACCAATCTGCAGGGGCCGTCATGATCCTGATGGGCATTGCCATGATGACCGGACGGTTGAGCGCGTTGTCCTACTGGCTGCTCGACGCGTTCCCGGTCCTCGCGCAGATCGGATAGGCGGATGTGGTTCTATGACAGGCATATCCTTCCGCGACTGACACATCTGGCGATGCGCCAGGATCTGTTGCTCCCCTACCGCCGCCGGACCGTCTCCAGCGCGAGGGGACGCGTTCTCGAGATCGGCATCGGATCGGGCCTTAACCTGCCCCTGTACCCCGATGCAGTGGATCATGTTGTCGGTGTCGACCCTTCACAGGAATTGCTCAGCCTCGCCGGCGCCGCATCCCGCAGTGACGCTCGCGAGGTGGAGCTCGTCACGGGGACTGCCGAGAACCTGCCGTTGGAGGACCGGAGCATTGATTGTGTCGTCACGTCCTGGACGCTCTGCGGCGTTGCAGATCCCCGACAGGCGCTCTCCGAGATCCGGCGCGTTCTCAAGCCGGGAGGCATGTTCAGCTTCGTCGAGCATGGTCTGGCGCCAGAGGCGCGCGTCCAGAAGTGGCAGCACCGGCTGACCCCGATCTGGAGCTGCTGCGCCGGCAACTGCCACCTCGATCGCGCTCCCGCCGCGATGGTCGCAGAAAGCGGCCTCCGGACCGAGCGGCTCGAGACCGGCTATGCTGCTGGCCCGAAGCCGATCGTCTTCATGTATGAAGGCCTCGCACGGCGCGAATGACGACCATGACTGAGAACACTCGCTGCTGGCATGATGCCACCGAGAGTCATCGCACCGATGCGAACCGAAAGAAACGCCGCACTGTTCGACAGCCATGAGATCTTCGAAAAGCTCATCCGCATCCTATCCCGCCGCCACAATCTCCCGCAGGCTACCCCATCTCGGGAGAAACCTCGGGACGTCTCGCTGATAGTCGAGATAGTCGGAAACGCCGAACACCGAAGAGACGCGCGGCCAGCACCAAGAGCCTACAGCGTCCAGTTAGGCGGATACGGGTGTCCGGCTCGCGAAAGAATTCCACAAAGAGCCGGGCCATTCCGTATCCCACCAGCATCGATCCGGTCAAGACGCCAGGCCGACGGAGCGCCTTGGTGCGGTGCGTGAGGAAACGTAGGGCGGCGAAGAGGAGAATTCCCTCAAGGGCGGCCTCGTAGAGCTGGCTGGGATGTCGCGGAAGCTGGCTTGGATCGTGCGGAAAGATGAAGGCCCAAGGAACATCTGCCGCGCGCCCATAGAGCTCGCCGTTTATGAAGTTCGCTATCCGTCCGAAGAGCAGCCCGATCGGTGCCGCCGCAGCGATTGCGTCCGCGAGCGGAATGACTGGGAGCTTATTCTTCCAACTGAACAATGCGAGCGCGAGGAACACGCCGAGAAGGCCGCCGTGGAACGACATGCCACCATGCCAGACTTTGAGCGCATCCAGCGGATTCGCGAGGTAGAGAGCGCTATTATGGAAGAGGACGTATCCGGCGCGGCCGCCGATCACGACCCTCAGGACGATCCATACGAACAGGTCGTGCATCTGGGTCCGCGTGGCCGGCGCGCCGGCCGATCTCCACAGGCGCTTATTTTCCAGCAGCCGAACCGGTACCACAAGCCGAGGGCTAAGCCGGCCATGTATGCCAAGCCGTGCCAGCGGATTGCTATAGGACCGAGCTCAAACAATACCGGATCGATGTTGGGGGACGGAATGACGAAGGGAATCATGGACCCTCGCGATTTAAGTGTGTCGGCCTCACGTAGACGGGCAGCGCCATTGAGTTTCCGCCAACGGCAAGGCGAGGAACCGTCACGTAAGAAAGAATGACCCGCGTTCGGGATGTCAGCCGGCAACATCGTGCAGATCCATGTAGAGGCGCTGACGCGCCGCAACGCGTAGCGGATGATGGTCTGCGGAGTGATGCGCTGCAGGGGGTAAGATCGCCGAAGTTCAGCTTCGAGCCGCCTGCCTGGGCTCTGCGGCACCATCACCGTGACACTGCTGCTTCAGGTGCCCCAGGAGCGGACTGGGCCGCAATCCATGTGGACGAAGTTAGACGAGGTGTAGCGGCCGACGCCACCGGCGGCGACGGCCGAGGCTGCACGATACATCTGGTTGACCGATCGCGACTTGAGCCGCAGGTCGTTCGCCTCACCCTTCAGGTGGCGGGAGTTCTTCGCCACGCCCGACGACCGGGCGCGCAGCATCGCGTTGGTCTCGGGGCTGCGGTAGCCCGAGATCAGCATGTAGGGCTCAGTCGTGTCGAGAAGATTGTGCGCGGCTGCGGCGATGTCGATCGTACGGGTGTCGATCGCTTTCACCTGATCGTTCCGCCAGTCGCGCATGAAGTGGTTGATCTCGTTCAGTGCCTCTTTGATGTAGTTGCCCTCGACCCAGTAGATCGTGTTGATGGCCTCCCCGGTGCGGCCGTTATACATCCGCACGCGACGGACATCGCCGGCGCCGCGCAAAGAGCCGAACGCGTGAGAGTAGGTCGGTGCCGCAATAACGCTCGTCGCGGCGAAGGCGCCGAGCAGCGCCCGGCGGGTGTGGCCGTTGGTCCCGTTTACCATGAAGAGCGTCGTCCGGTTTCTTGAACCTGCATATTTTGTCGCTTTTGCCGCGACTGTCCGGTCGACGAAGCCGCGGTCGGCTCCGTCGCACCGTCGCTCATTACAGCTCAGCGCGATGCCGGCTCTTCTGCTTTGTTAATTGCCTCTTTGCTTGGCGCCGTTGCGACTGCCAGCGATGCAGTGGCGTCGGCATTCGAGGCCGCGTCTTCGCCGGTCTTCGCCTTTTTGTCGCAGCTTTTCATCACGCAAAGGCCAAGCCCGCACATGACAAGGCAAGGCGCGAGGGAGATCAGAAGCGATAGCCCACCCACTGCGACAGACGTCGGCCCTCCAAGCCAGAAAGCGGGTATTACGAACAAAATGCCGGCGGCCGCCATGCCTCTCCATCCTCTCAAATGGTGACGGGCAAAGGTCTTGAGGTCTTGACCGAAGGAGGTTTCACGGGAATTCAGCCTGTGGTTTTAGTCATTTTGGCGTCCTCGGATGTCGAAGTGCATGGCATAAGGGGGATGACGGCATCAGTCCCAGGCTGACCGAGTACGGTAAGAGTCTGGGACATGCCGAACGCCAGAAGCGGGTGAGGCTGCAGGACGGCCAAGCTTGCGTACCAAAGGCACAAAGCCGCGGCACTGCCCGTCAGTCTGCTCGTGGCTTATGAACGCGGGCCTTGACCCGGCGTGCCGCAACCATCCGCGCCGGCTTAGACGATGATGCTTTTCGGAGGTTGAGCGAGCGGTCGTATCGCCAAGCCGCGCGCAAGGGCATCCACAGGAGTTACCGAAGTTACCGAGGCCGGACCATTCGTGAATTCGCTGCTGGTGGGCAGATCAACTGCCTGACATCCAGCCGGGGAATGGCAGACGCTACCCATGTCGGCGTCCAAGCACCCAGTACAATCCTCGATAGTGTCTGCCGCAAGTGATGCAGAGGCGAACGACATCTTCATCGTCGCCATTGAACTCGTGCCACTCGCTTGAGCCACCGTCCCGAAGATCCCAAAGATCATAGCTATCGCCAATAGGATGACTCTGATCTGGTGCAGGAAAGTGGAGCCCGTGTGCATGTGGACAAGATACAGTTGCCACAGTGAAGCGTAAGCCGCCCCTGTCATGCCGGCGGCAGGCCGCCGGTCTGCTTGCAGATCAGCTATCGACCGAGAGACCACGGATTTCCACCGGCCAAAGCAGTCACTTCGAACGAATGGCATAGGCTAAGGAGATAGTCGTCGGCTGCGGACGTTCCTGCCGTTCGCTGCACCGGCATTATGTCTTGCTTCGTCGAAGTCGAGATTGAGGAAGTTAGGAACGGGCTGACGGCTACCGCAATCGCGACCCCTGCAGTTTGTCTCCTGCCAGTGACCTGAGCCCCAACTTCCCTCCGGCCTTGCGGAGGATCCGCCGGTTGATGTCTGGCGCTACGCGGCGCGTGTTGCCAGGCTGTTCTTTGCCACGAACTCGGCTGGCGGGATGTTCCCGAGCCCCGA
>NZ_JBELKF010000079.1:0-15405 GCF_042089775.1 Palleronia sp. | reverse complement strand
ATCATGCGGGCCGCACAGCCTCAACCTGATTAATGGGTCCTGAGCCTAGGAGGGGAAGATCGCGAGGTCTGGCGTTGCAATCATCGGCCTCGATCGGACCAATCAACTACTCCAGCTGCACGGTACCAGGGCCGACGAGACTTGCTTCCCGGCTCAAGCTGTCGAGCGCAACTACTGTTGCGCTTCCTCGTCCCGCGCTCGGAAGTGCTTTGAGAGCCTGCGCTAGCGCCACGATTGGGACGGAGATCACGAAGATTGGCCGCGAAGTTCATTTGCTTCCAGCGAACTACGTCAAACCGCTGGCAAACGGCGGAGGAACGCGCGTTCGACAATGCGATTGAAAGCACTTCAGAGGCGTGGGCTTTGCTGCTCCGTATGCGGGATCTGCTGCTCCGGCAGCGGACCTAGTCACTAAACGCACTGTGGGAACCGGCGGCGCTGCCTGCGGTTGGATTTGAGAAGTCCCCGGCGACCGGAGCGACCCATGACTGCCACCTCAAACGAGAAGATCGGATATCCCCCGCTCGACACTGTGAAGGCGGTGGCGGGTGACATCTGGATCGTCGACGGTGCTCCGCTTCATCCAGGTGGCATCACGATGCCGGTGCGGATGACCGTCGTGCGTCTTTCTTCAGGCGAGCTTTGGCTTCATTCGCCGATCCGGTTCGACGCCGAGCTCGCCGCGCATCTGGCGGAACTCGGCCCGGTTCGGCATCTGGTCGCGCCCAATGTCGGACATTGGACGCTGATTGCTGATTGGCAGCGCCATTTTCCCGAGGCAGTTGCGTGGGCGGCTCCGAAGCTGACCCAGCGTAGACAGGTGCGCAAATCCGGCGTGCGCTTCGACCAGGAACTCACGGAAGACAGCGCACCTTGGCACGACGACCTTGATCTAATGGTCGTTCCGGGTGCCGGTGGATTTCGAGAGGTAGCGTTCCTCCACCGCAAATCGCGGACGCTGATCCTGACCGACTTGGTGCAAAGCCTCGAACCCGATCGCGTCCCGGCCCGGACAAGGCTCTTCGCACGGGCGATCGGGACCCTTTACCCCCGCGCCACCGCGCCGATCTACCTGCGCGCGGGGTTGCGCGTGGGCGGCCGCTCAACAAGGCAGGCGCTCGCCCGCCTGATCGGTTGGCAGCCGGAACGCGTGATCTTTGCGCATGGGCGCTGGTTCGAACGCAATGGGACCGCGGCGCTAAGACAGGCGTGGGGCTCTCTCGCAGACGCCTGAGCGCAGCAACGCGGTCGTCGGCGGTCTACTCGATGCCGCTGCGCCTCGCGTCCCAAAGCGTGATCGCGTACATCAGAAATCCCAGAGCGCTCAGCGCCGCTCCGACATAGCCCGACACGGGAAAGTCGTGACCGGCAGCGATAGCGCGCGCCGCCAGGAACGGCCCCAGCGCATTGGCGAGATTGAAGGCCGCATGGTGCAAGGATGCCGCGAGCTGCTGCGCATCCCCCGCGACATTCATCAATCGCGCCTGCATCACGGTAGAAACGCCACCAAGCATGCCCATGAAGAGAACCACGAGGCCCATCGTCCAGAGACCGGTGTCGACGGCAACCGGGAACAGGGCGAGGACTATCGTCCCCCCGCCGAACGCCACGTAGGCCGTGCGGTTGAGGCTCTTGTCGGCAAGCGCGCCCATGAGCAGGTTGAATATCGTCATGCCGATGCCTGCCACGGCCAACATGATCGCCACCGCGTTGTCGGATGCACCCAGCGTCGTTTCGACGGTCGAGGCGATGTAGGTGTACACGGCGAAGAAGCCGCCAAAGCCGATCGCCCCCGTGGCAAGCGTCAGCAGCACCTGGCGGTTCTTCAGCGCCGACAGTTCGCGCAGGGGATTTGCCGCGGGATCGGCGGGCGTGCGCGGCGCCTTCAGCATCACCGCCACGGCGGTCGCCAGCGCCAGGATGCCCACGATGACATAGCCCGCGCGCCAACCGATGAAGGCGCTCAGCCAGCTCGCGGCCGGCACGCCGATCGTGGTCGCAATGGTGAGGCCGACGAAGATGCGGGCCACCGCCGAGGCGCGCTTGTTTCGTGGAACGACCGAGGCGGCCACGATCGCCGCTACCCCGAAATAGGCTCCGTGCGGCAGACCAGAGAAAAACCGTGAGAGCGCGAACAGTCCGAATGTCGGTGCGATGGCCGAGAGCGTGTTGAAGATCGCGAAGGCCACCATGAGCCAGATCAGCAGCATGCGCTTGCGCATCCTTGCGCCTGCGACGGCCAGCAACGGCGCACCCGCGACCACGCCAAGGGCGTAGGCGCTGATCGCGTCCGCCGCCTGCGCCTCGCTGACGCCAAGGTCCCGCGCAAAGTTCGGCAGCAGCGCCATTGAGGCGAACTCGGTCGTGCCGATGGCAAAGCCGCCCATGGCGAGCGCCACGAGCACGGCGCGTGCCGAGATCTCCTTCGCGGTGCCCGTCCCTGAGCCGGCCGCGTCCACTATCGCACTGCCCGTCATGTGCCATCGCTCGTATCTGGGAGATCGGGGGAGATCTCGTGTTGAACCCCTCCCGAGCGGGAGAGGTATCCCGCAAGGCAGGCCCAAGCAATCCCGGAACGCGTCAGTTCAGCGGCCGGAACAGGGAACACGCTATTGGCGTGCGGTCTGAGCGGGGTCTCGCCTGTGTCGGAATGGGTTGTGGAGCGTGAGGTGCGTGGGCCGAGACGGTGATCGACGTGCTGACGAAAGCGAAGCGTTCGCTGATCCTTGCTGGCGGCTGGACTGGACCGACGAAGACGCCGACGCCGACGCCTTGCGGCGCCGTCGTCATCGACATTCGCCCCGACGTCACCCTTCGCGGCTTCCGCACCGGCTTCGCGCCGGGCCTCGTGAAGAAATGGCTTAGATCACCATCGAAACCTGCGCCACGCCAGTGTGCAATCGCGTGCGCGGCGAGTGATCTACATCCACTGCGATCCGGACCGGACCGACGGGGCTATAGCCCGTGGGGGGACTTGGCGGCAGACGCGGATTGGGCCGGGTGCTCATGCTCGCGAACCGGAAAACCGCCAACGGCGCGTCCTCGGTGGAGCCACGACCACGCTTTGATGTCGTTCGACGGTAGCCGTCGCGCCCATGCATGCCCGAGCACTCCGCGCCCGTTGCGGCCAAGGGTTTCAGGGAACACCCGGTCCCATCGCAACCAGCTCGATCCGTGATGCGCGCCGGTGCCGCGGCGATACCTGCCGCTGGACAAAGACGTTGCTCGCTTGGGCGAAGGGTGGCTTCGCCAGCTTGTGGGTATGGAGATCGTGGATTGCGCGCTATCAATGGACGTTCTGCTCATCAGCATGACAACGAGGCGCAGCGCAGAACCAGCGGCAACTGTCATCTGCCCACCACATGCGGCAAGCGTTGCATCGCTTGCCGCCAATGCCGATCGTGCCGTCGAGATCCGCAGGATGCACCGCGCGAACTTCATGCGGTCATGTGCCCGCGAAAGAGAGAGACCGACCGTAGCCGCACTTCCGCGAACGAGCGGTAACACCAGCCGCATTCGATACTTCGCATTCGAGATAGGCTTGTGCTCGGGCGCATTTGGCGACCGAATGGCGCAAGCCTAATCCGCTTTCGCCAACGGAGAGATCACCTCCTGGTAGGTGCAGGCGACCGTGTGGCCCTCGACGGGTTCCAGCATCGGCGGGACGTGCTCGGCGCAGTCCGGTTGGGCCTTCGGACACCGCGTGCGGAAGACGCATCCCGAGGGCGGGTTCACGGGCGAGGGCAGCTCTCCCTCCAGCACAGGGCGCTCGCGTTCGCGTTCGCGCTTGGGGTCGGGTATCGGCACCGAAGAGATCAGCGCCTGCGTGTAGGGATGGCGGGGCGCGTGGACGAGGGTGCGGGCCTCGGCCTCTTCCATCTTGCGCCCCAGATACATCACCAGCGTCCGGTCCGAGACGTGCTTCACGATACTGAGGTCATGGGCGATGAAGATCATCGCCAACCCCATCTCGCGGCTGAGCTGTTTCAGCAGGTTTACTACCTGCGCCTGCACCGACACGTCGAGTGCCGACACGGGCTCGTCACAGATCAGGAGGCGCGGCTCGAGGATCAGCGCGCGCGCGATCCCGATCCGCTGGCATTGGCCGCCCGAGAACTCGTGCGGGTAACGGCCGACGAGGTTCGGCAGCAGGCCCACCCGCTCCATCATCTCGCTGGCGCGGCGGCGGGCCTCTTTCTGCGAGACGTCAGAGTTATGCGTGACCAGCGGCTCGGCGATGATCTGGCCCACGTTCATCCGGGGGTTCAGTGCGGCCAGCGGGTCCTGGAACACCATCTGCACCTCGCGTCGATGCGCCCGCCGGTCCCGCGGCGACATCTTGCGCAGATCTTTGTCGCCCCACAGGATCTGGCCGCCCGAGGCCGGAACGGTGCCGATGAGCGCGCGGGCGAGGGTCGACTTGCCCGAGCCTGACTCCCCCACGACGCCAAGCGTCTGCCCCGCTTCGAGATCGAAGCTCATGTCCTTGACCGCCTGCAGCTTGTTGGGCGGCGTCCAGGGCCAAGCGCCCCGGGGCGTGATGTCGAAGGTGACGTCGAGGTCGCGAACGCGCAGAAGGGTCATCGCGGCGTCTTTCCTGCCACCGTTCCGTGCGTGGCGGGTCGGGCGGCATGCTTAATTGGATAGATAAATGCGGTCATGGCGCGGGCACCTCCTCGACGGGGGCGTGGCACGCACGGTGAAGTGCGCCGACCGGCTCGAGCGGCGGCATCACCGACCAGCAGACATCGCGCACATGTGCGCACCGGGGCGAGAAGGGGCAGCCGGCGGGCAGGCGGCTCATGTCGGGCGGCTCGCCGGGGATGGTTTCCAGCTCGTCCTGGTCGACGTCGAGGCGGGGCACCGCCTTCATCAGGCCCACCGTGTAGGGTTGTGTCGGACGCTCGAACAGATCCTCGGTCGGGCCGGTTTCCATGACGCGGCCGCCATACATGACGAGGGTGCGTTCGCAGCTGTCCGCGACGATGCCGAGGTCGTGGGTGATGAGGATCATGGCGGTGTCGAATTCGGCCCGGATATCGGCCAGCAGCGCCATGATCTGAGCCTGCACGGTCACGTCGAGCGCCGTGGTCGGTTCGTCCGCGATCAGAAGCTTGGGGCGGCAGAGCAGCGACATGGCGATCATGATCCGCTGGCGCATCCCGCCCGAGAACTCGTGCGGATACTGGTCCAGCCGCGCCCTTGCGTCCGGAATGCGCACGGCGTCGAGCATCCGCGCCGCCTCGGCCCGTGCCTCGCGCTTGCCCATCCCCTTGTGGAGCTGCAGGACCTCGATCATCTGCGGGCCGACCTTGAGGTAGGGGTTCAGCGAGGTCATCGGGTCCTGAAAGATCATCGACATCGCATCGCCGCGCACTTCGTTGAGACGCGACTGGCTGAGGCCGAGGATCTCGCGCCCGTCGAAGGTGACGGAGCCGGTGGCCCGGCCGTTGCCCGCCAGAAGCCCCATTGCGGCGAAGGCGGTCTGCGACTTCCCGGAGCCGCTTTCGCCGACGATGGCGAGGGTCTCGCCCCGGTCGATCTCGAAGCTGAGGCCATTGACGGCATTGACGGTGCCGTCCGGCGTATCGAACGCCACGCCGAGGTCTTTCACGGTAAGCAGGGGCATCAGCGGTCCTTCGGATCGAGCGCGTCGCGCAGGCCGTCGCCAAGGAAGAACATGGCGAAAAGCGTGACGACGAAGAAGGCGAGAGGGAATCCCAGCATCCAGGGCGTGCCGTTGCGCAGGTTGGCCGCCCCTTGATTGATGAGGGCACCCCACGAGGTCGACGGCTCCTGCACGCCCAAGCCCAGGAAAGAGATGAACGATTCGAAGATGATCATCTGCGGGACCAGCAGCGTGGCATAGACGATCACGACGCCCAGCAGGTTCGGGATGATATGCCGGCGGATGATAGTGGGGGTCGAGACGCCGATCGCCTGCGCGGCCTCGACATATTCGGTGTTCCTGATGGACAGGGTCTGGCCGCGGGCGATCCGCGCCATGTCCAGCCACGAGATCAACCCGATGCCGACGAAGAGCATCACGATGGATCGCGAGAAGATCACCAGCAGCAGGATCAGCACGAACATGTAGGGGATCGACATCATCAGGTCGACGAAACGCATCATGACGTTGTCGGTCTTTCCGCCGACATAGCCGGCCACAGCGCCGTAGATGGTGCCCACGATGACCGAAATCAGCGCGCCGACGATACCGACCGCGAGGCTGATCCGTGTGCCCTGCACGAGGCGGGCGTAGAGGTCGCGCCCGGTTTCATCCACGCCGAAATAGTGGCGGTTCTCGATGCTGGGGCCACCTTCCTGCGGGATCATTCCGAGGAGGTTCCAGTCGATCTCGGCGTTGCTCCAGGGTGTCAGGAACTGTCCGAAGCAGGCAAAGGCCAGGACCAGCGCAAGCACGACAAGCGAGGTGACGGCAGCCTTGTTTCGCAGGAACCGGCGGCGGGCGTCGGCCCAGAGAGACCGGCCCTTGCCTTGAGGCAGGCCCGGCTCCATCTGCGTTTCCGAGGTCATGATGTCGGACATGTCAGTACCGGATCTTGGGGTCGATCCACGCATAGGCGACGTCGACCAGGAGATTGAAGAGCACCGTGAGCGCTCCGAACAGGATCGTGATGCCAAGGATCACCGAGTAGTCCCGCGACAGCGCCGAATTGACGAAGAACTGCCCGATCCCGCCAGTCGAGAAGAACACGTCGATCACCACCGAGCCGGTGATCATGCCCACGAAGGCCGGGCCGAGATAGCTGACAACGGGCAGCATGGCGGGCTTCAGGGCATGGCGCAGGATGACGCGGCGCATCGGCAGGCCTTTGGCGCGGGCGGTGCGGATGAAGTTGGCGTTCAGCACTTCGAGCATCGAGGACCGCGTGATACGAGCGATCGACGCCATGTACGATGTCGACAGCGCGATGACCGGCAGGATGATGTATTCGATCTGCCCGCCGCGCCAGCCGCCGCCCGGCAACCAACCGAGCCAGAGCGTGAAGATCAGCACGAGGATCGGCGCCATGACGAAGTTCGGCAGCACCTGCGCGCCCACGGTGAAGCCGACTGCCGCGTAATCCACCGACGAGTTGTGGCGGATGGCGGCAATGACGCCGAGGCTCACGCCGACGGCCACGGCCACGACGAAGGACCAGAACCCGTAGGTCAGCGTCACGGGAAAGCCCTGCGCGATGATGTCGTTCACCGACCGGCTGGCGAACGCGAAGGACGGCCCGAAGTCGAAGTCGGTGACGATGTTCCAGACATAGATGGCCATGCGTTCGATCAGGCTGCGATCGAGCCCGTATTTGGCTTCGAGGTTGGCCAGAACGTCGGGGGGGATGCCGCGCTCGGTGGCAAAGGGGCTGCCGGGCGCGAATTCCATCAGCAGGAACGAGAATACGATCAGCGCCAGAAGCGTCGGAACCGCCACGGCGATGCGGCGCAGGATGAAGGTGATCACGGTGTGTCTCCGGGGCGCGGGGACGCCCTGACTTGCGGGAGGATCGGTGCAGTTTGTCTGATGACCGCGCCGGGGGTAGGGGATCGGGGGCGCGGTGCGGCGCCCCCCGGTCAGGTCACTCTTCGGCGACGCGGTAGAAGTTCTTCACGTACCAGTTGTTCTCGACGTTGTTCATCGGGAAGCCCTTGATCGTTGGATCGAGGAGGAACGCGTTGGCGTAGTGGTAGATCGGGATGACCGGCGTCTCTTCCGACAGGATGGCTTCGGCCTGGGTGTAGATCCCCTCGCGATCTTCGGCCGTCGGCGCCTGGTCGAGAAGAGCGTCGTATTCCTCGTTTGAGAAGCTGCCCGAGTTCTGCGGAACGCCGGTCGTCAGCACGTCGAGGAATGTCGAAGGTTCGTTGTAGTCGCCGCACCAGGCAGCGCGTGCGATGTCGAAGTCGCCCTCGCGGCGGGTATCCAGGTAGGTAGACCATTCCTGGTTCTGCAGCGTGGTCTCGACCCCCAGCTTCTGGCTCCACATCTGGCTGATGACCGTTGCGATCTGGCGGTGCGACTCGTCGGTGTTGAAGAGCAGGTCGAAGTTCAGGTCCTCGTAGCCGGCCTCTTCGATCAGTTCCTTCGCGCGCTGGTCGCGCTCTTGCTGGGTCCAGCCGGCGTATTCGATCTCGGGGGCGACGAAGCCGTCGGTGGCGTCGGGCGTGAAGGTGAAGGCCGCACCCTGGCCGCCTTGCAGCAGGCGATCCACGATCACGTCGCGGTCGATAGCCAGAGAAAGCGCCTGGCGCACACGGGGGTCCTTCAGCGCCTCGGGGCCGTTCTGGCCCATGTTCAGCGTGTAGTAGTAGGTGCAAAGGCGCGGGGTCGAATGCGCCGCGTCGGGATACTGGTCCTTGAGGCGCGGGTAGCTGCCGGCCGGCACAGGCTCCAGCAGGTCGAACTCGCCCGCTTCCCAACGGGTCAGGGCCTGGCTGGTGTCGTTGATGATGTAACTCGAGACTTCCTCGATCACGACGTTGTCGGCGTCCCAGTATTCCTGGTTCTTCGAGGCGCTCCAGTATTCGTTGAGCTGCATCTCGTCGAGGACGTAGGCACCGTTCGAGACGATGTTCCCGGGGTTCGTCCAGGCGTCGCCATGCTCTTCGATCGTCGGCTGATGGACGGGCGCCAGCGTCGTGTGGGCGGTCATCTGCGGGAACCAGGGCTTCGGGTCCACAAGCGAGACGCGCAGCGTGTGATCGTCAACGGCCTCGACGCCCAGCGTGTCGGGCGCGGCCTCGCCGGCGATGATCTCGGCGGCGTTCTGGATACCGGCCAGTTCCACGAACCATGCGTAGGTCGACGCGGTCGCCGGATCGGCGGCCCGGCGCCAGGCATAGACGAAATCGCCGGCGGTCACGGGATCGCCGTTCGACCAGCGCGCGTCGTCGCGCAGTGTGAAAGTGAACTCGGTGTTGTCCTCGTTCGCCTCGAAGCCGGTGGCGACGCCGGGGACGATCTCGCCATTCTCGTCCTGGATCATCAGCCCCTCGAAGAGCTGCTGGATCACGTGGGCGCCGGGGACGCCCTCGACGAGCTGCGGGTCGATCGACGCCGGCTGGTCGAGTTCGCGGTAGGAGAAGGTCTGATTCTCGGCCAGCTCGACGCCCTCGGGGACGTCGGCGGCAGAAAGCGGCCCGGCAAGGGTCAGCGCCGTCGCGCTGGTCATGGTCAGAAGGGTTCTGCGCATCATGGTGTTTATCTCCCTGTGGATCGAGCGCTTTGGCTGCGTCGTTGAGCGAAGGCCCAAATTCTTTATCTTCGAGACATTGGGCGCAACCAGAGAATGAATGGTAACGTCGCGTCGTGGCAGCTGGGAAAAGCTCTCAGTCCGTCCGGCCGATGCTCATGCTGCGTTCCGTCTGCGTGTTCACAACGTCGTGGCACATTAGCGGGTCGCTCAGATCAGGGGCACAGGCGCGCTCGAGCCGTTTGAGGCTTTGCATCCTCGACACGCTGCGGTCTTACTAGGTCGACCTTCGGCTGACGGATGACGGATAATGGCAGAACCTGTCGAACGCGAGCATCTGCGCCGCCAGGTGCTGGGGCTGTACGAACGTGCGATCGAGGCCGCCCGGCCAGATGTCGTGGTGCACGACGCTTTGGCGGTCCGTCCGGTAGAAGTGCCGGATGGGGGCTGCTTTCATGTAATAGCTTTCGGCAAGGCCGCAGGTGCCATGATGCACGCAGCATTGGAAAGCCTTCCAGAGACGACCCGGGGCGAGCGGCTGGTCGTCACGAACTACGAGAATGAGACCCGGATCGATGGCGTTCGCGTTCTCCTTGCGGGCCACCCGATCCCGGACGCAGCAGGCCTGAAGGCTGCTCTTGAGGTCGAGCGGGTTGCGGCAAGAGCCGGGGCAGACGACGTGCTGCTCTGTCTGATCAGCGGTGGCGGGTCTGCGCTCTTGCCTGCGCCGGTAGATGGAATGGGCCTCGCCGAGAAAGCTGGCGTGAATGAACTCCTGCTCGGGTCGGGCGCGGACATCCGGCAGACAAACCTGGTGCGTCAACGGCTTTCGCGTCTCAAGGGGGGCGGCCTCGCGCGACAGGCGGCTCCTGCGCGGGTAATCAGCCTGATCCTTTCCGATGTCATCGGAGACGATCTTTCGGTCGTGGCCAGCGGCCCGACCGTGTCTCCGATCGGGACCCGTGCCGAAGCGGTTGCGACGCTTCATGAACTGGGGATCTGGGAGGCGCTACCCGACGCCGTGGTTCAGGTCCTCACGGCCGAAGAGAATGATACTCCTGTAGCGCCAAGCGAGGCGCTTCTTGTCGGCAGCAACCGGATGAGCCTTCTCGCCATGCTGGAGCTTGCAGGGGACGAGGCCACTATCGTCACTGATGCGCTGGTGGGTTCAGTGGAGGAGGCCGCCCGGTTCATCGTCGGCGCACGCCTCGGCAACCCCCAACGGCCTGTGTTGCTCTTTGGAGGCGAGACAACCGTCAAGTTACGCGGCTCCGGCGTAGGTGGACGCAACCAGGAGCTGGCGCTTCGGGTGGCGCTCGAGGCAGAGCGGCGGGGTCTAGCCGGTCCGTGGGTGTTCCTGAGCGGCGGCACCGACGGGAGGGACGGTCCTACGAGCGCAGCGGGTGCCTGTGTGGATGACCGATCCCTGGATCGGCTTCGGCGGGCAGGAGGCGATGCGGAGCGTTACCTTGCAGACAGCGACAGCTACCATGCACTCGAGCGCTCGGGGGATTTGATTCCCCAGCGCGCGACTGGAACGAATGTGGCGGACGTCCAAGTTTTCATCTCAAGTTGATGCGGCTGGTGTGAACTGAGCATGGCAGCGCGGAGTGGCGTTCCTCTGGTCGCAACTTCCTGACATGCGGCGACGGCTTGTTGAATATGGCGCCGAGTTGGTCAACCGTGGGTGATCGGTGCGCAAGAGCGGGCGCCCGGCAGAGAAACAATGACGCTCGTCCGACAGCCAAAGACAGGGAAGCACCATGAACACCACCTCCAAGATCCTTGCCGGCCTCGTCGCAGCCGCGGCTCTACCCGCGACCGCCGAGACCTGGGACATGCCCACCCCCTACGGTGACACCGTCTTCCACACCCAGAACATCACCCAATTCGCCGAGGACGTCTCCGAGGCGACGGATGGAGGGCTGGAGATCACTGTTCACTCGGCCGGCTCGCTCTTTGCCCATCCCGAAATCAAGGATGCGGTGCGCCGCGGGCTTGCCCCGATTGGCGAAACGCTGATGTCCCGGCTCGAGAACGAGGACCCGATCTTCGGGGTCGACTCGGTTCCGTTCCTCGCGGCGAGCTATGACGAGGCGGAAAAGCTGTGGGAGGCGTCGCGCCCCGTGATCGAAGAGCGGCTGGCGGGGCAGGGGCTGACGCTGCTCTTTGCGGTGCCGTGGCCGGGGCAGAGCCTTTACACGCAAGAGCCGGTCGAAAGCGTCTCGGACCTCGAAGGGACCTCCTTCCGCGCCTACAATGCGGCGACCGAGCGGCTGGCGACGCTGATGGGCGCCGTACCCACTCAGATCGAAACGGGCGACATCCCGACCGCTTTCGCCACCGGCCGGGCCGACGCGATGATCACGTCTCCCTCCACCGGTGTGTCCTCGCAAGCGTGGGACTTCGTTTCGACCTACACCGAACTTGAGGCGTGGCTGCCGAAGAACATGGTGATCGTGAATACGGCTGCCTTCGAAGGCTTGCCCGAAGACGTGCGGGCCGCCGTGATGGACGCGGCCGAAGCCGCCGAGGCGCGCGGCTGGGAGATGTCGGAGGCCGAGACCGAAGCTCAGATCGCCGCGCTGAAGGAGAACGGGATGCAGGTGGTGCAACCCTCCGAAACCTTGTCTTCGGAGCTGGCCGAGATCGGCGAGACGATGACCTCTGAATGGCTCGAAACGGCTGGCGAAGACGGGCAGGCCGTCATCGAAGCCTACCGGTCGGAATAACCGCCTCTGCCGGGGTCGCCGTTCGGTGGCTCCGGCTCACATGTCCCCGTCCGTCAATCGGAGCGTCCCATGCGACTGTTTCTCGACCGGCTCTACGCCGCGGCACTCATCCTGTCGGCGTTGGGCTTCGCGGCGATTGCTGCTCTCGTCCTGTTCCAGGTCGTCGGCCGCCTGATCGACCGTTTCGCCCGTCTGGCCGGCGTCTCGCCGCCGGGGCTGACCGTTCCCTCACTGGCCGAACTCGGCAGCTTTCTGTTCCTTGGCGCAGTGTTCCTGGGGCTCGCTGGCACCTTCGTGCGGGGAGGCCACGTTCGCGTGTCGCTCCTGACCAACGCGTTGCCGGCCGGGGCGGCGCGCGTGCTGTCGGCGGTGGTTGCGGCGATCGCGGCGGGTCTGTCGACGTTCGCGACGTGGTCAAGCTGGCTCCAAACCGCGGATAGCTGGGCCTTTGACAGCGTCAGCTTCGGAATGCTGCGCATCCCGCTCTGGCTGCCTCAGGGGGTGATGACGCTGGGCCTTGCGCTGCTCACGATCGCCCTGATCGACGCGCTGGTCGTCCTGATCCGGGGCGGTGCGCCCTCGTACGAGGTCGCCGAGGCCGGGGCCGGAGTAGAAGGCTGATGGAGATCGCGATCGTCGCGCCGATCCTGATCGGCCTGCTTTTTGCCGCTCTGGCCGCGGGCCTGTGGATCGGCTTCGCCCTCATCACTGTAGGGCTGGCGGCCATGATCGCGGCCTCTTCCGCGCCGGTGACGCTGGTCTTCGCCACGCGTGTCTGGGGCGGACTGACCGTCTGGGACCTGACCGCGCTGCCCATGTTCATCTGGATGGGCGAGATCCTCGTGCGCTCGCGCCTGTCGGCGGACATGTTCGCCGGGCTCGCACCGTTCACGCGGCACCTGCCGGGGCGGCTGCTGCACGTCAACGTCCTGGGCTGCGCGTTGTTCGCGGCGGTGTCGGGGTCTTCCGCGGCGACGACGGCCACGATCGGCCGGATGTCGGTGCCGGAACTGACCGCGCGCGGCTACGATCCACGCATCGCGATAGGCACCCTTGCCGGGTCGGGCACTTTCGGCTTCCTGATCCCGCCGTCGATCATCCTGATCGTCTATGGCGCCGCGACCGAGCAGTCGATCGCCCGCCTGTTCCTTGCCGGGCTGATGCCGGGGCTGATGCTGGCGGTGCTGTTCTCGGGCTACATCATGATCTGGGCACTGACACACCCGTCCGCCATGCCGCGCGATGAGCTGAAGGTGACCGGCGACGACGCCCGCGCCGTGCTGCGCCTTCTGCCGGTCGTCGGGCTGATCGTCGCAGTGATCGGCTCGATCTACGCAGGCATCGCCTCGCCGACCGAGGCGGCGGTGATCGGCGTGGCCGGAGCACTGATCCTGGCCTCCGCCACGGGCGCCCTGAATTGGCGTGGAGCGGCAGATGCGCTGCTGGCCGCGACCCAGACCACCTGCATGATTGCCTTCATCCTCGCGGGCGCGGCGTTCCTGACCGTCGCCATGGGATATACCGGCATCCCGCGCGCGCTGGCCGCGTGGATCGGCAGCATGAGCCTGTCGCCCCTCGCGCTGCTGGCGGCGCTGACGGTCTTCTTCATCGTGATGGGGATGTTCCTCGACGGGATCTCGATCGTCGTGCTCACTGTGTCCATCATCATGCCCATGGTGCTCGCGGCGGGAATCGACCCGATCTGGTTCGGCGTGTTCCTCGTCCTCGTGGTCGAGATGAGCCAGATCACCCCGCCGGTGGGCTTCAACCTCTTCGTGCTGCAGAAGATAACGGGCCGGGACATCCTGACGCTCGCAACCTATGCGGCACCGTTCTTCGGCCTTCTGGTCTTGGCCGTGCTGCTCTTGTCCCTCTTCCCTCAGATCGCCCTGTGGTTGCCGAGAACCATGCTCAATTCCTGACAGGCTCACCCCATGTCCTGCTGAAACGCATTGGCGGCGGTGCCGTTGAAGAAACGGCTACTGCTGCCGACAACGATCACGGGTTCAATCGAGGGAGACGTCATGGAGTCCATAGGATCGACGCGTTGGGTAGTCGCCGAAGGGTACATCCCGAGTCCCGGGATCAAGGAGGATCGCGCGCTCGAAAGCCACGAGACCTTCTGCATCCTGAATACCGGGCCGGACGACGCGCAGATCTCGATCACGCTGTTCTTTGCCGATCGCGCGCCGGTTGGGCCTTGCGGCGTCGTGGTCCCGGCCGAGCGGACGATGCACCTGCGCGCATACGACCTCGACGACCCCGAGCCGGTGCCGCGCGACACCGACTATGCCACTGTGATCGAACCGAACGTGCCGGTGGTCGTGCAGCACAGCCCGCTCGACAGCCGGCCCGAGGCCTTCGCGCTTCTCAGCACCGTCGCCTTTCCCGCCCTCTGATGCGGTGGCGCCTGCCGAAACCGGGCGCCGGCGCGGCTTGGACCCTTCTTCTGCTGGCCGGCTGCAGCAGACCGCAGAAAGTGCTGGCTTGGCCAGTGAGGATGCGCGGCTGTTGGCGCTGCTGACGTACTGGCTCCTCGGCGTGGCAGTAATCATCTTTTCGATCATGATCGGGCTTCTGCTTCTGGGGCTGATGCTGAACCGCAGGGGCGACGATCGTCCGATCTCGTTCCGGGCGTCGACCGCCATGGTGGTGACGGGCGGCGTGGTGGCGCCGGTCCGCGCGATCATCGCGCTGACCCTGTTCGGTGTGGCGATCGGCGGCGAGACGGAGGGCCCGGACGGGGCGGCCGGCCCCACGATCGAGGTCGCAGGCCGCCTGTAGTGTTGGGAGTTCCGCTACCTCGACGAGGCGGGCGAGGTCGTCGCGGTGACCGCAAACGAGCTTCACCTTCCGGTCGGAAGGCGCGCGCAGCTGAAGCTGGAGTCGGACAACGTGATCCACAGCTTACGGGTGCCGATTCTTCAGGGCAAGACGGACCTGATCCCCGGCCGCGACAACGAGCTTTACCCCGAGCCGGCTATCCCCGGCGAGTGGCGGGGGCAATGCGCCGGGTTCTGCGGCAAGCAGCACGCAGGTGCGGTCTTGCTACCGGCCGCAGGGACGTTGCAAGCCCTGCGCGGCAGTGAGGGCACTCCAGCTTTGCCGCGTATCGGCTGAACGATGCAGAGGCGCTTTCCATCGCCTCCTGTCGCCTCGCAACGATCTGGGCCTTTGGCTCAAGAGCACCATTTCACGGCCGCCGGGGCAGGCATATTGGCTCCTGCCATGGACTTCCACAGATCAGCTGAAATCGTGGGATCTGAGTCCGCGGATAACTGTCGACCGGCCCGCTCTCGCCATGGGGCTCAACAATCCAACTGACGATTGGGTCATGAAGTCGGTGTCAGGAATCGGGCGGTCTGGCTTGGGTTGCGTTCCGGTCGATCCGGTTCAGGCAGTCGAGGTAGGTCGTGCCCCAGTCGAAGATGTCGGTATCGTGGACGACCTGCAGCAGTGCAGCGTGGCGC
>NZ_JBELKF010000255.1:0-2587 GCF_042089775.1 Palleronia sp. | reverse complement strand
CTGCGCCGGCAGCAGGTCGATGAACGGATCCGGCTTGGGCGGCACCGCCACGTGCACCGCGTCCAGCACCTGCTCGTACTGGTGGGGGCCGGTCACCGCCAGCACCTTGGGATGCGCGCCGGTGATGTAGTCGGGCTCGGCGCCCAGGCAGCCGGTGACGATCACGCGGCCGTTCTCGGCCAGCGCCTCGCCGATCGCGTCCAGACTTTCCGCCTTGGCCGAATCGAGGAAGCCGCAGGTGTTCACGATCACCGCATCGGCGCCGGAATAGTCCGCCGAGATGCCGTACCCTTCGGCCCGCAGGCGCGTGAGGATGCGCTCGGAGTCGACCAGCGCCTTGGGACAGCCGAGGCTGACCATGCCGATGGTGGGTTGGCCGGGGCGGCGCGTCTCGGTCAGCCGCGCGCGCGACAGGTCCGGGCGAAGATCGGGGGGATTCTGCATGGCTGGCCTATAGCCGCAACGCCGCGCCCGTGAAAGGGCGTCGTGCGCGGGCACCCCCCGCCGGTCGCCGTTTCGTGACCGACGCGCGTCGCGCCTCGTTCGGAACAGGGCGCCGCGTTGTCTGTTGGCCGTCTGAACGGAAGGAAATAGAGAGGAGATTGACATGAAGACGCCCAACGCATTCCTGCGCGGCACCGCCATCGCCGCGCTATTCGCGATCCCCTTCGCGACAGGACCCGCCTTCGCGCAGACGGAACAGACCCAGACCGGCCAGATCGCGCAGAACCAGACGCAGGCCGACGCCGCGGCCGAGGCCGAGGACGGCACGACCGCTGCCGGTGACGGCACCGCCCAGTCGATGGACGGCTCTGACGGGGCCGATGGCCAGCAGCCCGACGCCGTCGTTGCAACCGTCGGCGGCACCGAGATCCGCGGCTCGGATCTGATGAGCGCGATCGGCGCGCTGCCGCCGCAGATGCAGCAGCAGCCGCCGCAGATGCTCATCCCGATGGCGCTGGAACAGCTGATCCTGCGTGAACTGGTGCTCGCCGAGGCGCGCAGCCAGAACCTTCAGGACGACCCCGAGGTGATCGCGCTGGTCGAACGCGAGGCCCAGACCACCGAAGACAATGCACTGGTCCAGATCTGGCTGCAGCGCGAGATGGAAGGCGCGGTGACCGACGAGGCGGTCCAGCAGACCTATGACCAGGCGGTCGCCGTAGGGCAGCAGAACCTGCCGCCGCTGGCGCAGGTCCGTCCGCAGATCGAGCAATTCCTGCGTCAGCAGGCCATGCAGGACATCCAGACCCGCCTGCGCGAGGGTGCCGACGTGGTGTTCTATGATCCGACGGGCAACCCGATCGATCCCCAGACCGGCGGCCAGGGCCAGACCGGCACTACCGGCGGCGCGACCGACTCCGGCTCGACCGGCGGCACCACCGGCTCGGACACGTCGGGCTCGACCGATGACGCGTCCGGCAGCGACACCGGCACCGACGACAGCTCGGACGACATGGGCACCGAAGGCTCCGACGACAGCGGCTCCGACGACTCCACCGACGGGCAGTCGGACAACAACTGAGCCGACGCGCACGCGTCAGCCCGGACTTTAACGCAGCCCGCCGCGTTCCCGCGCGGCGGGCTGTTGCCTTTGCCGTTGGCGGCGCTCCCAGTTTCCGGCCGCTCGCAGCGCCATGACCCGCCCCCGGTCCGGCTTCGCACGTCCCGTCTCACGGCTTGTTCGTTGACGAATGGTAAATCCGTCTCTGCAAGCCATTGATTTTACTAGGGCGAAGTCGTGTCCCATCGTGGGACACCCCGCACCGCACCCCGATTTTTGCCGCTGGACCCCGCATCGGCGCGGCCCTACCGTGACGCCATGCTGGCCTACGCCGTCAAACGCCTGATCTCGCTCGCGATCAGCCTGCTGGTCGCCTCGGCGGTCATTTTCGCGGTGGTCGAGATCGCCCCCGGCGACCCCGCCCGCTTCATGCTGGGGATCAACGCCCAGCCCGACACCGTCGCCGCCCTGCGCGCCGAACTGGGCCTCGACGTGCCCAAATGGCAGCGATACCTCGACTGGCTGGGCGGCATGGCCGTGGGCGATTTCGGCACCTCCTACACCTACCGCACCCCGGTGGCGCAGATGGTCGCCGACCGGCTCTGGGTCTCGCTGCCGCTGGCGCTCTATGCCCTTGCCCTCTCGACCGCGATCGCCTTTCCCGCCGCGCTGATCGCCGCCGCCCGCCGCGGCCGCGGCCCCGACGTGGCGGTGATGGGCGCCACCCAGCTAGGCGTCGCAGTGCCGAACTTCTGGTTCGCCATGCTGCTGGTGCTTCTTTTCGCGATCAACCTCGGCTGGTTCAGCGCCGGCGGTTTCCCGGGCTGGGACGACCCGCTGGCGGCGATCAAGGCGCTGACCCTGCCGGCCATCGCGCTGGCCTTGCCGCAGGCCGCGATCCTCGCGCGGGTCATGCGCTCGGCCCTGATCGACGTGCTGGGCGAGGATTTCATCCGCACCGCCCGCGCGAAGGGCCTGACGATGCCACAGGCCCTGTGGCGTCACGGGGTCCGCAACGCGCTGATCCCGGTGCTGACCATCCTCGGCCTGCAATTCGCCTTCCTGCTCGCGGGCGCGATCATC
>NZ_JBELKF010000254.1:0-2589 GCF_042089775.1 Palleronia sp. | reverse complement strand
TCTCCGGCGCGTTCACCGATCTCAGCCGGATCCGGAAGGCCTCGGGCCGCTGCGGTCGGCGCCCCTGGGTCAGGAGCGCCATCGGGTCGTTGCCGACAGCCTCCGGCGCGAGCACCCGGAAGGTGTCGCCGTCGATCACGTAGTAATCCGCGCTGCGCAGGATGAACGGCGCGGCGCGCCGGATCTGCATTCTCTCGTGGAGATGATCAGATCTCAGGTAGGTCAGCACCCTTGGCCTCCAGCCGCTGACGCGCCTCGAGCATGCGCTCGAGCCCGACATCGAGGTCGATGAACGTCATCCCGTTGTCGATGAAGGCGGGGCAGGCGGGTGGATAGATGTCGCCGCCGGCGTTGCGCATGGCCTGCAAGTCACCGATCGCGCTGTGGCACGCGATGCCCTCGGCCTCGAGCGCCGCGATCGCGCGGTCGAGGAAGCGTTCGTGCTTCTCGGTGTCGATGAAGACGAAGGTCTCGTCCCCCTTCGACTGCATGAAGAAGCCGTGCTCGATTTCCTCCTCGGACATCACCAGGTGCGAGAAGATCCGCTCGGGAATGCGGGCGGCATGCTCGACCGAGATCTGCGCATAGATGATCGGATCCCCGTTCAGGGAGTGACCGTCATAGCGGATGAGGATTGCCTCCTGGTCCTGCGGAGCGTAGCCCGGAGGCGGCCCTTGATGGACCTGGGCAAGCTTGCTCGTGGCGACAGCCATCATCGTTCTACTCCGTGGCTCGTATTCGATTGCCTCAAGAATGGGGCAGCCCGGCGAAAATCCAAAATGCGATGCGCGGGGATCCCCGCTCGATAATCCACAGGAACCTGCGAAGGCCAGTCAAATCCGGCCACAAGGGGCGCTCCCCGGCTGATAAGATCGGTGTCGCGAATGCCTCGACCCCATCGAACCGGAGCCCGCATGCCGACCAAGATCGATCTCGTGACCTTCAGCCGCCGCAGCTTCCTCAAGGGGGCGGCTGCCGCCGGGCTCATGCCGGCCCTGCCTGCCGTCGCCGCCGCCGCGGCGCCGCCGGACCCGCTGCGCGATGGCAGCGTGCTCGATCGGCTCGTCCCGCTCATCGATCCCGTCATCCACCTGCGCAACGCCAATACCGGCGAGGAGACCGAGCTGCGCTTCTTCGAAGATGGAGCCTATCTCGAAGGCCCCGTGAAGAAGCTCAACTGGATGTTCAGGGACTGGCGGCAGGAGGCGGCGCCGCAGATCGACGTCCGGCTGTTCTGGGCGCTCGCCGCCATCCGCGGCGGGGCGATGCAGGAGGGGCATTCGGGCAAGATCCAGCTGCTCAGCGGCTACCGCACCCGGGCCACCAACGACCTGCTGCGCCGCAAGGGCTACAAGGCCGCGGACAAGTCCTATCACCTGAAGGCGCGCGCCAGCGACCTTCGGCTCGAAGGCGTGCCGATGGAGCAGCTCGCCGAATACGCCGAATGGCTCGAGGTGGGCGGGGTCGGGCGCTACAAGCGCTCGAACTTCGTCCACATCGATTCAGGCCCAATCCGGGGCTGGCGGCAGTAGGTCCGGCGGAAACTCCAGCGCCGGCTCGTCGGCTGCGCCGGGCAGGCCGGGCGCGGCCGAGATGTCGACCGGACCGCCACTGCCCGCCTGGCCCAGGGCCGCGACGAGGACATCCTGCATGTCGGCGGGCAGCTTGAGGAACCACGCCACGACGCGGTGCCGGATCCGCTCATCGCTCGCGGCGTCCTCGTTCTCCTCCACCAGGTTGTCCCGGTTCTCGAGGATGCTTTCGATCATCCGGCAGGTGGCGGGGTTCCACAGCGCGCGGCGCGTCTTGCGGATCGTCGTCATGCCCTGCGGTGTCAGCCGCGGCAGCTCGCCGGGATCGCCGATCTCGATGTCGCGCGAGGCGATGGCCGTCTCGACATGCGCGGCGAGCGTCGAGGGGCGACCGATGCCCTCGAGCATCATCCCCTCGATCAGCATGGCGGGCGCCGGCCAGTGCCGCACACCCGTGCGCAGCTCGCGCCCCCAAGGCAGGGGCGTCAGCGTCTCCCGCTCCCAGTCGAGGCTCTGGAGATCCTCCATGTCCTGCTGGCTCAACTGGGTGTCGGCCTGCGAATTTCCCGGCCGCCAGTCGCCGACCTCCAGCTCGACCCGCCGGGCGGCTTCGAAGGCCCGCCGCGTGACGATCCGCGCCATCACCTCCATCGGCTCCTCGTCGACACCGCTGGGCCGGTCGTTGCGCCCCATGCTGAGGACCTTCACCCGCTCGATGTCCTTCCGGTCCACCCCGAAGATCGGGTGCAGCCCCTCATGCGCGCCCGGGGGCGCGGGCGGCGGCGGCGAGGTGTCGAAACCGGTGAAGCCGCATGAGGCGCCAAGGCGCGTCACACGCGCCGCCGATTCAGGGCCCAGGCTGCGCGCCTCGGTGCGCGGATAGGAGATCATGCCGGACAGGTAGGCGCGCTGGAGCCCCTTCATCGCGACCTGCGGCGCGAGGCCGTGATGGCGCACGGCATAGGCCAGCGCGTCGCCGGTGTTGAACGGCTCGACAGCGCCGAAGCGCGGCGCCACGGCGGCGCTCAGCGATTGGCGTGGCCGGACCGCGCCGGGG
>NZ_JBELKF010000253.1:0-2589 GCF_042089775.1 Palleronia sp. | reverse complement strand
GGGACTAAGGCATACCTTGCGCTCTATGAAAAAATTCTAGAGAGCCAAAGCAGCGGGCGGCGGCAGAGCGACTTGGCTCAGACACCCAATGACACTTAAGGAGCTCCCTTTCCTGCAGCTCGACCACCGAGACTTTGTTTTGTTTGGTCCAATTTCCTTTTTAGAGGCACGTTGAAACTCCTTATTCTCAGCCGTTACGACCGGCAGGGCGCCTCCAGCCGACTGCGTCAGCTGCAGTATATCCCGTATCTCAAAGAGGCCGGATTCGAGGTCGAGGTCCGACCGCTCTTCGGCAGCGCCTATCTCGACGACCTCTATGCTGGGCGCCGCAATCGGCCGGCAATCCTTCGGTCATACAGGCAGCGGATTGACCGACTACGTCAGTTGAGCATCTATGACGTGGTCTGGATTGAGAAGGAGGCGCTGCCTTGGCTTCCGGCTGATATCGAGCGGCGGCTTATCTCAAAAACGCCGGCGATTGTCACTGATTATGATGATGCCGTATTCCACCGTTATGATCAACATCAGCTTAGCGCCGTGCGTCGGCTCCTAGGAAACAAGATCGCAAGTGTGATGCATGGTTCGGATACAGTGCTCGCAGGCAATGCGTATCTGGCAGAATATGCGAAGCGGGCAGGTGCTACGTGGATCGAACTCGTTCCGACCGTCGTTGATACGGATATCTACACGGTACTTTCCCCTCAATCAAGGAGCTCAAGCGTAAGCTTGGGGTGGATCGGAACACCCGGAACGTGGCGTGAGTGCATGGTTCCCTTTCTTCCGCCTCTAAAGGAACTGATTGGCGAGAAAGAGGTGAAGTTTATCGCCGTCGGCGCCGGACAAGATGCCCTAGAGAGCTGCAACTTTGATATTCGCCCTTGGTTTGAGAGCACAGAGATCTCCAATATTCAGGAAATGGACATCGGGATCATGCCGCTTCCCGATATGCCTTGGATGCAAGGCAAGTGCGGCTACAAGCTCATCCAATACATGGCCTGTGGACTGCCCGTCGTGGCGTCGCCGGTCGGCGTCAACTCGGAGATCGTAGAGCACGGCGTCAACGGCTTCCTCGCACGCACCGAACGAGAGTGGACGGAGGCGCTGAAGGCTCTCATAGGCGACCCGGAACTCCGGCGACGACTGGGCGCCGAAGGACGGAAGAAGATCGAGAGTTGGTACAGTCTTCAAGTACAGGGGCCGCGGGTTGCCGGCATCTTACGAGAAGCGGCAGAGCGGCGCTCCGAACAAAGGACAGGCAAAACATGTGTGGAATAGCAGGAATATTCGCACCCGAGGCTGAAAATCCGGATCTGCTTACGGACGATACACTGCGCAGTATGGCTTCGACCCTAGCGCATCGTGGTCCTGACGCGGACGGAGTTTGGCTAGACTGTGCTGCCGGACTCGGGCTGGCGCATCGTCGGCTCTCGATCCTTGACCTCTCGCCAGCTGGTGCTCAACCAATGCTGTCGCGGAACGAGACGCTTGTCCTCGTCTTTAACGGAGAGATCTACAATCACGGGCTGCTACGGGAAGAGCTCGGTCCGCGGGACTGGCGCGGAGAGTCCGATACGGAGACACTTCTGGAAGCAATCGCCGCTTGGGGGTTGGAGCAGACACTGCAACGGGCATACGGCATGTTTGCGCTCGCGCTCTGGGATAGAAGTCGCGAAGTTCTTTTTTTGGCGCGCGACAGGATGGGAGAAAAGCCGCTCTACCTTGCCGACCTTGTTTCCGGCTGGGCTTTCGCATCAGAGCTTCACGCATTGCGAGCTGTACCCGGCTATTCGGCTCGGCTCTCTTCTAGTGGTGTTGAAAGTTACCTTTCACGTTCTGTTGTCGCTGATGATGCCTGCATACTTAAAAACGTTCGAAAGATACCACCCGGCCATATTCTGCGCATAGAGGGGCAGGCACAAAAGCTTCAGCTCATTCCTTTCGATACAGTCTCAACTATGATTGAGCGAGGACGCGCCGCCAAGTCTCGCCATCCATCACCGGAAAGCGCAGTAGACCATGTGGAGTGCGTTCTGCGCGAGGTGGTTGCCTCGCAGATGATCAGCGATGTCCCGGTGGGAAGTTTTCTCTCCGGTGGGATCGACTCATCGCTTATCACAGCGCTGATGCAGGAGGTTTCGGATCGGCCAGTGAAGACCTTTTCGATCGGCTTCGATGAGAGCGGATACGATGAGAGTACACATGCTGAGCAGGTCGCCGCGCATCTCGGCACTGACCACCGCACGTTCCGGGTGAGAGAGCAGGATGCGCTAGAGTTCGTGCCGAAGCTGCCGAAGATCTATTCCGAGGTCTTCTCTGATTCCTCGCAAATTCCGACAGCGCTTCTCTGCCAGTTGGCACGGCAGGAAGTCACTGTCGCCCTGACCGGCGACGGCGGTGACGAGGTCTTCGGGGGCTACACCCGGCACTTCATGGCGCCACGTCTTTGGACGCGGCTGAACCGAATCCCGATAGTGTTTCGACGCCACGGGAAAGCCGTTGGACAGGCTGTTCAGTGGTTCGGGGGCGGCCAATCACCGCTACTGCGGGACCTGTTCCGCAGAGTCGGCCTTCCAGCGAGCGCTCTCGATA
>NZ_JBELKF010000078.1:4956-15423 GCF_042089775.1 Palleronia sp. | reverse complement strand
CAGATACGACAAGCGCCGCTACCGAAAGCGCAACCGGATCGCAATCATGTTCGGACGCCTGAAGGATTGGAGGCGCGTGGCGACGCGTTATGACCGAAGCCCAAAAGTCTTCCTCTCGGCCATCGCCCTCGCCGCTACCGTCATCTTCTGGTTATGAGTCCAGAGCCTAGGCGAGAGGACGACGAGATACGTCCACGACGAGCACGACATGTCGGTCGGCCACGAGGAGCCGGCGATGTCCGAAGTGGGCATCGCTCTGATCCAGCTCCGATCGGCGCTGCGCAACCTTGCAGAGCGGCTGGCAAATCTGCGCAACTGGCAGGAGGCGGAGCGTATTGCTCGGCAACTCCGCAGTTGAGGCATTTGGCCGAGGGGAAACCCTCGGCCCATATCGCGCAGGATCTCACTCTATGCCGATAGAGCGACGCCGTCCCGCGCCGCCGGTCTCGGCCCCTTCCTGCGCTCTCAGACGCGGCGTCGAAGCGCTGCGTCACCATGGTGAGGTCCAGCTGCTCCTGCTCCACATACGCTTTCAGCGTCGCGAGCGAGAGCCCTCCGGGGAGATAGTTCACGATGCCGATGTCATCGTTCCGATGGCCCATGAGATAGCGCCGGGCAGCGTCCGGCACCGACCGCGCCACCATCTTCGTGTTGAAGGTGGTCCGCATGGCCTGCAGGTCGCGCCGCTCGTCGTAGACCTTTCGGGACGTGCGAGGATACCTCAAGCGTCGCTGACGATCCTGAAGCCGAGATAGCTCATCACGCATTCGTGATAAGGCAGCCTCTCGGAAAAAATTTTCGAACCGACCCTTCTTCTTGTAACCGAGAAGAAGTCGCATGCCCGCCGCCACCCCCTCACAATCGAAAGTCGAAAACGTTCTCCGCGCGATGATCGCGTGTGGAGTGCAGCCCGGCGTTATTCGCGTCGAGGCGGATGGTTCGTTCACTATTGAGGCCGTAGGCGCCGTCGCGTCGGCCGCGGCGGATGTTGCCGACACTGAGGGACTACGCGACGATGAGCCACCAGCATGGGATGACGTTCAAGAATGAAGCTCGACCGAGACTATCCGGCCTTTGCACGGAATTCACGGCAGCAGGAACGCCTCGCTGACCCGGAGTTCGACGACGCCTACCAGGCGGCGCGAGAGGGCAGGAAATATGAGCGAAAGCCTTCGATCGAGGTTGGCGCGAAGACGCTCGACAATCTCCGGATAAAATATGTCGCCGCCATGAAGGTGATGCTCACCGGCGGCGATCTCCAGAAGGTCACCGTCGACGGCCGCACGCGCGGCCTCGAAAAGGCCTGCAACGTGAAGAAGGGCAAGGTCCGGCTTGGCTCGATGAAGGTCGATCTTCCCGAGGAGGCGTTTTTCCATATCCTCGACTCGTGCGGCGAGGAGACCGGCGCTGCTGAGAACACCCTGAAGGCGCTGAAGGCGGCATACAAGTGGGGCAGGCCGCGAGGCTTCTGCAAGGCACTTGCGGTTCTCCAAATCCCCAGCCCTCACAAGGGCAAAGGCGGGGCCACGCCGTGGACGCCCGAGGATGAGGTGAAGTTCCTGGAGTGCCGCAAACCCGGCACGATGGCGCGATGTTGGTTCTGGCTCGTGAAGAACATGGCGGGTCGGATCGGCGACACACACGACATCGGGCCGCGGAACATCAAGCTCAAGAACGGCCGAGCGTATCTTGCATGGCAGCCGAAGAAGAAGGGCTCGGAGCCGGTCGAGGTTCCGCTCGTGCTGGAATTTGCCGAGGAACTCGAAGGGAGCAACGTCCACGACGACGCATTTCTGGTCAACGATGATGGCCGACCATTCACCTCGTCAGGCTCGCTGGATAACCGCATCCGCAAGTGGGTCATCGCGGCAGGCCTCTTCATGCTTGTCGAAGAGGAGGATCCGAAGACAAAGAAAAAGAAGAAGGTGAAGAAGGCCACCCGATCCCAACACGGAATCCGGAAAGCGACCGCACACGAGCTCGCACACGCGGGCGCGCCGGTCTTTGAGATCGCCGCTCGACTGTCGCACAGCGACGTGAAGTTGTCCGCGCCCCATGTCGCCGATGTTGATTGCGCACGCTTTGACGAGAGCGGCTTTGAGCGCGTCCAGCAGGCACTCGAAATCCAAGGTGTCCCACGCCCCGAAAATCGTGGGACACTCGGGGGCGGGAAGGCCAACAAAATAGGCTTTTTGAAGGGAATGTGGCAGCCCGTAGGGGAATCGAACCCCTCTTTCCAGGTTGAAAACCTGGCGTCCTAACCGATAGACGAACGGGCCGTGCTGTCGTGAGGGGCTGTCTAAGGAAACCCGCGGGGGCGTGCAAGAGGGATTTTGCAGGAAATCTGCTTCACCTTGCGGAAGGTTCGGATCAGGCTGGCGAGGCATCCTCGAGCCGCAGTTGAGGACGTGCGCGACCCTGCCAATGATTGACCTCGAGCCTTCCTGCGAGGTGGAAGCGGGCACCTCCATGACCTTCGAGCGCGGGACCCAAGGGGCCGTCGAAGGCGCCAAATGCGATGGCGTCCAGACGCGGCCCCATCCCGTCGGTGAAGCTGATCTTCAGGTGGCTCTCGCCCACGCGCCGGGCCGAGGTAATGCGGCAATCGGGGAAGGCAAAGCGCGGGGCAGGGGCGCCCTGGCCGAAGGGGCCGGCGCGCTCGATCTCGTCGATGAGTTCGGCAGTGGCGGCGCCCGGCATGAGCAAGCCCGAGAGCTTAAGGCCGCGCGCCTCTCCCGCCGCCGAGCCTTGCCGTGCAAGCAGCTCGCCGAGCCTGGCCATGGCGTTCTCGATCTGGACCTCCGCCACCGTCAAGCCGGCGGCCATGCGGTGACCGCCCCCTTTGAGCAGCAGTCCCTCCTGCGCGACGCGCTGAATCGCGGCGCCCAGGTCGACGCCGGCGATGGATCGCGCCGATCCCTTGCCGATCCCGTCTGCCAGTCCGATCACGACAGCGGGGCGGCCGGTCGCCTCTTTCAGGCGTGCCGCGACAATTCCAACGACGCCGGGGTGCCAATCTGCGCCGGCGGCCCAGACAAGTGGGCCGTCGAGACCTCGCGCCTCGGCTTGGGCGAGGGCGGCGTCACGCACGGCTGTTTCGACCTCGCGACGCTCGGTATTGAACTGGTCGAGCCGTTCGGCCAGCGAGGCAGCCTCGTGCGGGCAGGTGGTGGACAGGAGGCGCGCCCCCATGTCAGCGCGCCCGACGCGGCCACCGGCGTTGATCCGCGGGCCGAGAACATAGCCCAGGTGATAGGCGGAGGGCGCGACCGACAGTCGCGCGATGTCCGCCAGCGCGGCAAGGCCCGGTCGCGCGCGGCGGTGCATGATATCGAGCCCGCGTCGTACAAGCGCGCGATTCACGCCGATCAGCGGCGCAACGTCAGCGACGGTGGCAAGCGCCACCAGGTCAAGCATCGCCATCAGGTCGGGTCCGCGCTTGCCCGCGTTGCGCATGTGGCGATTTGCCTCGACCAGCAGCAGGAAAACGACAGCGGCGGCGCAGAGGTGGCCCAGACCGCCGCTTTCGTCCTGGCGGTTGGGGTTCACTACGGCCACGGCGTCGGGCAGGGTCTCTCCGCCCAGGTGGTGGTCGAGGACGACGACATCCGCGCCAATTGCGGCTGCGATGGGGTCGTGGGACAGGGTCCCGCAGTCGACGCAGACGATCAGGTCATGGCTCCGGGCAAGCTCCTGCATAGCGTGCTCGTTCGGGCCGTAGCCTTCGTCGATGCGGTCGGGGATGTAGAGCGTCGCCTCGATTCCCAACTCGCGCAGCCATGTCAGCAGAAGCGCCGACGAGGCCGCGCCGTCCACGTCGTAGTCGCCGAAGACAGCGACCTTTTCGCGCCGCGAAACGGCCTGCAGCAGCCGCTCGGCGGCGCGGCCCATGTCGCGCAGGCTCAGCGGGTCGGGCAACAGGTCCTTGATTGACGGCGCGAGGTAATCAGCCGCCCCGTCCGGGGGAATGCCGGCGCGGCAGAGGATGCGGGCCACCGGATCGGCAAGGCCGGTCTCCTGGCACATCGCTTCGGCGAGGCGGTCGTCCTCGGCTGTCGGGCCGATCCACCGGCGGCCGGTGAGGGAGCTCTCGACGCCCATGAAGGCCCGTGTGATCTCGTCGCGCGGCACGGCATATCTCGTTCGTCTGGGGTGCGTCGCCACCATATCGCGGAGTTCCGCCGCAAGGAAGGGCGCGAGCCGCGGGTCGCTTGGCACCGGCGTCCACGGGGCGTATGCCTTTGCCCATGATGCAGCGCGCTACTCAGATCGTGATCTCGGTTTGCCTCTTGGGTATCGGTCCGGCGGCGGCTGAAAGCCTCTGCGGCGTTCGCGACGCCAAGACCGTCCTGGCGGCCATCGACGGGCAGTGGACCTCGCACGAGAAGATCAGCCTCGAGTCATCGTCCGACAGCTACTTTCGCGTGCCCGAACCTGCGGCATTCGTCATAAGGGCCGGTCGGATCGAATCGCCGTTCCTCGACAGCTTGCAGGGACAGCCGCTTCCCCTCGAACTGGCCGATGCGCCGATCTACGATGTCGATGCGGTGGACGAACTGCTCGAGGTGACGCGGAACGAGGAATTGGCCGATCTTCTGTCCGACACGCCCTGCGGTCCCGAGGATCTGCCGCAGTTCGTCGCCCACATTCCCGACACCGACGGGATCAGCGCCGGCGGGACCGTCACGCTGATCCCCTATTTCGACGACCGCGTCCTGAAGATCGCCGAGCTGGAACTGGCGAGCGCCGAGGCGCTGCTGTTCATGACCGGCGTGGCCTACATGACGCCCGCAAATCCCGAGTGACGGCTTGCGCCCGGCGTGGCGCTTGGGCAGTCTGCATCGCCCGACGGGACCAGCTTGCGAAACGGGCGTTCAGCCCCCACATCTGTCCCCGTCACCGGAGGACCCGGGGCGTTGCCGCGAAGCGGGGCGCAGGTGGTCCTTGCCAAGAAGGATAACATGATGACCGAGCATTCCTATCCCGTCCTGCCGCTGCGCGACATCGTGGTGTTTCCCCACATGATCGTGCCGCTTTTCGTGGGTCGCGAGAAATCCGTTCGTGCGCTCGAAGAGGTGATGGCGGACGACAAGCAGATCCTGCTGGCGAGCCAGATCGACCCGGCCCAGGACGATCCCGATACCGACGGCATCTACAGGACCGGCGTCCTTGCCAACGTCCTGCAACTGCTGAAGCTGCCCGATGGAACCGTGAAGGTTCTGGTCGAAGGCCGCGCCCGCGTGCGCATCACCGAGTTCGTCGAGAACGACCGGTTCTTCGACGCCGAGGCCGAGGAGCTGAACGAGACTTTGGGCGACGAAGAGACGGTCAGCGCACTGCTGCGGTCCGTCGGTGAAGAGTTCGAGAAATACGCCCGGGTGAAGAAGAACATTCCCGAAGAGGCGCTTGCCGCCGTCGGCGAAACGAGCGATCCGGCCAAGCTGGCCGATCTCGTGGCCGGGCATCTGGGTGTCGACGTGGCGCAGAAGCAGGAGCTTCTGGAATCGCTAGACATCTCGCAGCGGCTCGAGAAGGTCTATGGCTTGATGCAGGGCGAAGTGTCGGTCCTGCAGGTCGAGAAGAAGATCAAGACCCGCGTGAAGTCCCAGATGGAGCGCACGCAGCGCGAATACTACCTGAATGAGCAGATGAAGGCCATTCAGAAGGAGCTGGGCGACGGCGAGGACGGCGAAGGCGAAATCGCCGAGCTGGAGAAGCGCGTCTCCGAGACAAAGCTGTCCAAGGAAGCGCGCGAGAAGGCCGATGCCGAGCTGAAGAAGCTCAAGAACATGAGCCCGATGTCGGCCGAGGCGACGGTCGTGCGCAACTACCTCGACTGGATGCTCTCCATCCCGTGGGGCGAGAAGTCGCGCGTGAAGAAGGATCTGAACCGGGCGCAGAAGGTGCTCGACGACGATCACTATTCGCTCGACAAGGTGAAGGAGCGGATCGTCGAGTATCTCGCCGTCCAGCAGCGCTCGAAGAAGCTGAAGGGGCCGATCATGTGCCTCGTCGGCCCTCCGGGCGTGGGCAAGACGTCGCTTGGCAAGTCGGTTGCTAAGGCCACCGGGCGCGAGTTCATCCGCATCAGCCTTGGTGGTGTGCGGGACGAATCCGAGATCCGCGGCCACCGCCGGACCTATATCGGCTCGATGCCGGGCAAGATCATCCAGGCGCTGAAGAAGGCGAAGACCACGAACCCCCTCATCCTGCTCGACGAGATCGACAAGATGGGCCAGGACTTCCGTGGCGATCCGGCTTCGGCGATGCTCGAGGTGCTCGACCCCGAACAGAACTCGACCTTCGTGGACCACTACCTCGAGGTGGAATACGACCTCTCGGACGTGATGTTCCTGACCACCGCGAACTCCTACAACATGCCGGGGCCGCTTCTGGACCGGATGGAGATCATCCCGCTGGCCGGCTACACCGAGGACGAGAAGGCCGAGATCGCCAAGCGTCACCTGATCGCCAAGGTGGTCGAGAACCACGGCCTGAAGAAGGGCGAGTTCGAGGTCACCGGCGAGGCGCTGACGGCCATCATCCGCACCTACACCCGCGAGGCGGGCGTGCGGAACCTCGAGCGCGAGCTTGCCAAGCTGGCGCGGAAGGCCACGACGCAGATCGTCAAGAAAGAGGTCGAGAAGGTGGTCGTCACGCCCGAGAACCTGTCAGACTACCTCGGCGTGCCGCGGCACCGCTACGGTCTGGCCGAGGAAGAGGATCAGATCGGCGTCGTCACGGGGCTGGCCTACACCAGCGTCGGCGGCGAGCTTCTGAACATCGAGGCGCTGCGCCTGCCGGGCAAGGGGCGGATGAAGACCACCGGAAAGCTGGGCGACGTGATGAAGGAGTCCATCGACGCGGCCTCGAGTTTCGTGCGGTCGATCTCGCCCCGGATCGGGGTGAAGCCGCCGAAATTCGACACGCTGGACATCCACGTCCACGTGCCGGAGGGCGCGACGCCCAAGGACGGTCCCTCGGCCGGTCTGGCGATGGTGACCTCGATCGTGTCGGTGCTGACCCAGATCCCTGTGCGCAAGGACATTGCGATGACAGGTGAGGTGACGCTGCGCGGCAACGCGCTGCCAATCGGCGGCCTGAAGGAAAAGCTCCTCGCGGCTCTTCGTGGCGGCATCAAGACGGTGCTGATCCCGAAGGAGAACGAGAAGGATCTGGCGGACATCCCCGACAACGTGAAGGAGGGGCTGAAGATCATCCCCGTCGGCCACGTGAACGAGGTTCTGAAGCACGCGCTGGTACGCCAGCCCGAGCCCGTCGAATGGGACGAGGCAGCGCAAGAGGCGGCCGACGCCGAGCGCGCGGCCCGTTCTGCCGGCGCCGGTAACGCGGCGCAACTGCCGCACTGATCGAACGGAAAGGGCGCCTTCGGGCGCCCTTTCCTGTTGCGGGCGCTTAGTCGAGCGCAGCCATGAAACTGCGCATCACCTTCGCCGAATTGCCCGCGGCGATTCCCATGAAGGTGCTCATCTCGTTCTCGCCCTCACCGCCGCCGGCCAGGTCCGAGAGGGATCGGAAGGCGATGAACGGCACGTCATTGGCCCAGGCAACGTGAGCCACGGCCGCCGACTCCATGTCGAGCACACGGCCGTCGAACGTCTCAAATGCCCATTCCCGCAGCTCGGCATTGTCCACGAAGGCCGCGCCGGAAACGCCGTTTCCGCCGACCACGATCTGCGGTGCTTCGCTGAGGCAGTCGCCCTCTGACGCGCATTCGTCCAGCGACAGGTCCTCGGCGACCTCGCGGGCGGTTGCCAGCAGGTCCTCGTCTACCGGGAACCAGAAGCGGCTTTCGGACTCGGCCAACCCCTCGCGCAGCACCGTCTGGTTGCGGACGTGGCGCATGCCCATCGGCGCGAAGTCAGACGACATCCAGGGCGGGATCACGAAGCCAACCGCAGTTTCGCGCGCCATGATCGCGTCGAGGTATTCGCCCCATTGCTCGGGGATCACCACGTCTCCGATGGCGAGTTCGGGGTCCACGCCGCCGGCGATGCCGGAAAAAACGATGCTCTCGATCTTGAACCGGTCGATCGCGATCTGCGTGTTCATCCCGGCGTTCACCATGGACACGCCCGACAGGACGAGGACGACGTCCTGCCCTTCGATCATGCCGGTGATGAAGGGGCTGCCGTTGATGTTGTGCGTTTCGGCGTTGCCGAGGCCCTTCTGAAGGACCTCCCATTCGGGGTCGAAGGCTGACATCACGGCAACGCGGGGCGTGTCGTCGATCCCTTGCGCGGCAAGGGGCGTGGCGGCAAGGCAGGCGGTAAGGCCGACGGCGATATGGATGGAGGTGTGCGCGTTCATTAAGTCCTCAGGCTTGTGTGACTGGCGCACGCTCCGCAGGCTGCAGCGCGCCGTCAATCTCGGGCGCTGGTCGATACGCGGACGACACCGCTGTGCTCATAAATTACGCGAGGCACTGGATTCCGGGAAGACGCCAGCGACCTGACGGAAGAGGCTGGACCTCGTCGCGAAATCGTCTGATTGCGGCTCTAGAAAAGAAACCTCCTGTTCCAAAGTGGGATTCATCATGACCAGCGAACCCGACATGAAGATCGTCGAGGACACCACTCCGACCGTCACGAAAGAACTGAAGAAGCCCGAGCTGATCGACCGTGTTGTTGCCGTTTCCGGCCTGAAGAAGAAAGACGTCAAGCCCGTGGTCGAGGCGACGCTGGCCGTGCTGGGACAATCCCTGAGCGATGGCGAGCAGCTGAACCTGCAGCCCTTTGGCAAGACTCGGACCGTCAAGCAGAAGACCCTGCCGAACGGACAAGCCATGACGGTTAAACTGCGCCGCTCCGCTCCCTCACTGGAAGAGACCGAAGAACTGCCGGGCACGGAACAGTCCCCTGACGCGCCGTCTGCCTGACCTTCGCTGAAAAAGTAGAGAGCGCCCCTGTATTGTTCGCTTGCACCTTTTCAGGCAGGCGGCTACAGAGCACGCCACCGGGCGGTTAGCTCAGCGGTAGAGCACTTCGTTCACACCGAAGGGGTCACTGGTTCGATCCCAGTACCGCCCACCATCATTCGTATAAAATGGCGCGTTCCCACCGGGAGCGCGCTTTTGTCGTTTCAGGTCCCTCTGTCGCGCGCGCCCGAACGCTCTACAATGAACTCGTGCCGTCCGACACGTTCCCAGCCCACTTCAAGGAAGCTCTGCATATATCTGACAATGAACCGTTTTAAAGTCGCTCTTGGTCAAGAGGGCGCCTTCGAGGAGATCTGGGCCAGCCGCGACAGTCATCTGAAGGAAGTTGAAGGTTTCCTCGCCTTCCACCTGATGAAGGGAGAAGCGAAAGAGGGCCACACCCTCTACGCCAGTCATACTGTGTGGGAGAATCGCGAAGCGTTCGAGGCCTGGACCCGGTCCGACGCATTCCGGAAGGCGCATTCCGGCGTGCGGCCGCAAACCGACCTGTATCTTGGCCCTCCGCAGCTTGAGGTGTTCCAAAGCATCCAGAGCCTGACCTGACCCGCTCTGGCCGTCCGTCCAAGCAAGCTTGCCGCCAATCGGCTTTCGGCCCTGGCCCATCTGTGGAGTCTGAGCAATGTTTCGCCTTCTGGTCCGACGGCTCCCGTCGCAGCTTCCTGCCGTGAAATTGGGGCGGCGCTCCGGCTCGAAGTTCCACGCTGGCGAATCAAGCCGCTATCCGCTCCCCCATGGCCTCGCCAGGGGAGGCGGACCCCCGGGCGAACTCGGGAAGAGGCCGACACGGGCCTGGTCCGTGATCGGCGTGACCAAAAGCGAACCCTCCAGACCACAGATGGGACCATAAATCAGTCGGGCTTCTGGGCGAATGTTGTGCGGGACGACCGCTCCGATTTTCTGCGACGAGCCTGCCTAAGGTGATGCGTCGATTCCGCGTCCTGTTCATATGCACCGGCAACTCAGCGTGCTTGATCTTCGTCGAAGCGATCTTGCGCTATCTTATCGGGAAATTTTGTTCGAGCTATTCGCGGTTGGCCGCCGCAGAAAGCCGCAGGTCCTGTCGATTCTCGAGGGGAACGGGATCTTAACCGAGGGGCTGAACTTGATATCTTCCGGCGCGCCCTGGGGAAAGCCGGCGGTCTTCAACGTCTGTGACCGTGCCGCGAATCCGGAGTGTTTCACCGTCCCTGGCCATCAGGTCAGCGCTCATTGGAACACTCCTGATCCGTCAGCACACGGCGGAAGCGCGGCCAGGGAAGCGCTTGCCCTTAGTCAGGCGTTCTGGAATTTATGCAACTGAAGCAAGGGTTTGTCGAACCGGCCTTGCGACCTAATGCACCGCCGCTCGCTACGACACGCCGTCACCTAAACCGCCCGTGGGAAGCCTCTTGCATCACCAAAAAATCAAGCGGTGAGCGGCCTTGGTCGCATCGGCAAATTTGCCTTCACTCCCCCCCCCCCCTCTGGAGCGTAGCGCGAGGATGGCGCGGCTGAACGAGGGGGTTGGA